>DATIBJ010000238.1:0-5914 GCA_035457565.1 Pyrinomonadaceae bacterium
GGGGCACAGCCCGAACCAAGGGCATAGCCCGAATCGAAAAAAGAACGTTACGGCGAGGCGGAGCCGTCGCCTCACATCGAGCGGCAAAGCCGTTCCAAAAAAGTTTCTCAGGAAAACAAGAACTTATGCACTTGCTACGCAGAGGCCGCAGAGGATGGGCATTGCGACTTCTGGTAATCAGCAAGCTATGCCAGTAGAATGCACGGGCCTAGCCCAGTCCTTCAGTATCCAGTCTAAATCGTACCTTTCGCTGGTACGGAACGACTAAAACAGATATTGACGCGAAACGCTATCGCCAATATGACGCTTGGTCCACATAGCGTCGTTTCTGAGATTGGCGAAGGAATGCGGATCAGCTTTTGGCTTAACCAAATCATAGAGTGAGCGGAACCATATCCACCAACACTACGATCGCTCAGTACACGATTGTCTCCAAGCTTGGTGAAGGCGGCATGGGCCAAGTCTGGCTGGCGCGTGATACCAGACTAAATCGTGACGTCGCCATCAAACTTCTACCTGCGACGTTTGCTATCGATAGCGAGAGACTGGCGCGATTCAGGCGGGAGGCCCAGGTACTCGCTTCATTAAATCACCCAAACGTAGCCGCAATCTACGGTTTGGAGGAGTGCGATGGCGTAATCGCGCTTGTATTGGAACTCGTTCCTGGGCCAACCATTGCCGACCGCATAGCTCAAGGTCCGATCTCAATCGAGGAGGCGTTGCCGATAGCGCGACAGATTGCCGAAGCTCTCGAAGTTGCACATGAGCGCGGCATAATCCATCGCGATATCAAGCCGGCAAACATTAAAGTCACTGAAGACGGTTCGGTAAAAGTTCTCGACTTTGGTCTCGCGAAGATACTCACAGATGAGTCAGCCGAGAGCGACCTTTCTCACTCGCCCACATTAATCAAAGGAACTCAAGCGGGAGTAATTCTAGGTACTGCTGCTTACATGTCTCCCGAGCAAGCTAGAGGGAAAACAGTCGACAAGCGTGCCGACGTCTGGGCGTTTGGATGTGTGCTTTTTGAAATGCTGACGGGCAAGAAGATTTTTAGCGGCGACTCATTAACCGACATCCTCGCGGAGGTAGTTAAAGAAGAGCCAAATTGGTCTACTTTACCCCCTTCAACGCCGCCATCGATTGAGCGTTTGTTGCGTCGCTGTCTTACAAAAGATCCTAAGCAGCGGTTGCGTGACATAGGAGAGGCGCGCTTCGAGATTTCTGACACAATCGCAGGCGGCTTTGCGCCGGCACGTCAAACGAAAGAAGCGACGCGAACAACATCCAGCGCTAACTGGCGACAAGTCTTGCCATGGGCCATAGCAGCAATTGCAATTCTAGTCACCATTTCGGTGCTGTACTTCCGCAAATCTTCCTCTAGCGTCACTACTGCTGGAGTGAAGCAATTCACTCTGGCTCAACCAACTCAAGGCCCGCTCGATTTAACGTTCGGCGGATCAGTATTGCTGTCTCCAGACGGCACCCAAATAGTCAACTCGATTCGAATTGGTGGAAACCGGCAACTATTTGTCCGGCAACTATCGTCTGGTGTGTCCCAGTTACTGGATGGAGCACAAGGTGCGAGTGATCCGTTCTTTTCTCCGGACGGAAAGTGGCTCGCTTTCTTCGCTAATGGAATGTTGAAGAAAATCTCTTTGTCGGGCGGGGCGGCCGAAATCATCACCAAAGCGCCGAACCCTCGCGGCGGCGTATGGACGTTCGACGACAACATTGTGTTTACACCTGACACTGACGCACCACTCTATCGAGTGTCAGCGAAAGGCGGTACTGCGGAGCCCATATCCTCGCTCGACGGTAACTCAAAGGAACGAAGTCATCGTTGGCCGGACGTCCTACCTGGGGGTAAGGCGATAGTTTTTAGCATCGCCTACGAGGTTGGGAATCCGCTCGATGACGCGAGCATTGGAGTGTTGGACTTAAGTACCGGCAAGCACAAAACAATCATTAAGGGAGGTTCCTTTCCGCGTTATGTTCCAACCGGCCACCTGGTATACGCGCGACGGGGAGCTCTGATTGCAGTTCCATTTGATGCTCAACGTCTGGAAGTCACTCGCCCGCCGGTTACAGTTCAGGAAGATGTGAGGACCGCCGTGGTCAACGGCCGAGCACAGTTCTCATTCTCAACCAAAGGCGATCTCGTTTACATACAGGAGCGCCAGAATAACAGCGGAGATTCTGGACAGTTACTTGAGTGGGTAGATCGACGTGGTGTCGCACAAGGACTAATAAACGTGCGCCACGAGTATTCCGGCCCACGGTTATCAGCCGATGGCCGTACGCTATTTGTCGAGGTAGCTGACCCTTCAGCCGCCATCTGGGTGTTTGATATTGGCCGTGGCACTCTTTCGCGGCTAACTCAAGGTGGCGTGAGCTATGGCCCCATACCATCTCCGGACGGTCGGCGGTTAGCTTATCAGGCAACTAGAGACGGTGTTACGGGAGCAATGTTGTCCCAGGTGGACGGAAGTGGCGAAGAGCGACTAACCTCGGACAAGCGCTTTAATTTTCCTACTTCATGGTCGCCGGACAGCAAGCAACTACTACTGACTGCGGCAAGCGAAAACGGCTACGCTGAAGTGCGAGTTATCGATGTGGATGGAGATCGGGAACAGAGACCACTTATACAAGGATCATTCAACATCGGCGGCGCCAGATTTTCACCTAATGGTCGATGGATCGCGTATGTTACGGATGAATCCGGGCGCAACGAAGTTTATATAAGGTCTTATCCTGAGATAGGAACACGGATTCAAGTATCGGTTGATGGCGGCTCTGAGCCGGTTTGGTCGAGAAGTGGCAAGGAATTGTTTTTTCGAAACGGAGATCAGACCATGGCGGTTAATATCGGTCTGTCTCAATCATTAGTTGTTGGGAAACCGCAGCTCTTGTTCAGTCGTTACGCACTGGACGACTCCAGCGGCCCAGCTTATGGCATGGCCGCCGCGTACGAAGTTTCGTTGGATGGACAACGGTTTATTATGGAGAAGTACAATCAGGAGACTGCTCAACTACCTGCGCCACGAGTCATTCTCAATTGGTTCGACGAGTTGAAACAACGTTCACCGCAGTAACGTTACGGCGAGCATGTCACTGGTTTAAGGTCCGCGAAGGTGGCGCAGCCATTACTTGACCCAGAGAGCCTATCAAGATAAATCATCTGACATCCCATATCTTAAAGTTAATGTGCTTTACGACGATGAGTTCCGCGCCGACCCGCGTTTCCAGAAGTCGCTGAGGAGAGTTGGTCTTCAGTGAGTGGTTGATATGCGAGTTAACGGGAATTAATGGAAGAGCTGGCTCCCAACACAACTCTCTCTCACTACCGCATCGTATCCAAACTCGGTGCCGGTGGAATGGGAGAGGTCTATTTGGCGCAGGACACATCAGAACTGGGGCGCACGGTAGCTCTCAAGATCCTGCCCTCCGAGGTTTCGAAAGACAAAGATCGACTGCAACGCTTTACACAAGAGGCGCGCACTGTTTCAAACCTTAACCACCCGAACATTCTCACCGTTCATGAATTTAGTCAGACGAAATCGGCGTCGTTCATGGCGATGGAATATGTTGATGGCGTGACGCTCCGCCAGCACCTATCAAATCGGCGATTGAAGTTAGTGGATGTGCTGGATGTGACGATTCAGATTGTTGCCGGTTTGAACGCCGCGCATGAAGCCGGTGTTACCCATCGTGATCTCAAGCCCGAAAACGTAATGATCCGGCGCGATCACATCGTAAAAGTTCTCGACTTTGGACTTGCGAAGCCCACAACCCCCGCCATTCAAAGTCCGATCGATTCTGAAGCAGGGACGAAGGTGATGGTACATACCCAACCCGGACTAGTAATGGGAACGGTTAGTTACATGTCGCCTGAGCAAGCAGAAGGAAAAGGAATTGACCATCGTACCGACATTTGGAGCGTCGGTGTCGTGCTCTACGAAATGATTGCTGGAGTCGTACCGTTTCAAGGTAAGGATATTCACCGGCAAATCATCTCGATCCAGGAACAGGAACCGACACCACTCTCACAACAAGTCGATGGAGTGCCGGAGCGCTTGGAAGAAATCGTGGCGAAATGTCTGGCTAAGGAAAAAGATGAACGCTATCAAACAGCGAAGGACTTATTAATCGATTTACGAAACCTTCGTCGGAAGTTGGATGTCGACGCGGAAATTGAACGCACGGTCGCCCCTGACCTTCGCGGCAGCATCTCACGTCCGAGCGCCAAGGCCACAGACGCCGCGCAGGTTCATACGACATCAAGCGCTGAGTACGTAGTCTCAACAATCAAGCAACACAAAATTGCAGCAGGTGTGGTGCTAGCGATCATGATTATCGCCAGCGGTATCGGACTCGGCTTCTATCTCCGTAAGGCGAAACCAACTGCGGGCTTTGAATCGATCGCGATCCTTCCTTTTGAGAATAGAAGCAGCGCGCCCGATTCAGAATATCTTTCAGATGGCCTCGCTGAATCTCTCATCTATCGACTTTCGCAATTACCCAATCTAAAGGTGAGTCCGCGCAGCTCTGCGTTTCGTTATAAAGGTAAGGACATTGATGTTGAAAAGGTCGGTGCGGAACTGGGCGTTGACGCAGTCATGTCGGGTCGAATGATCCAACGCGGCGACAATCTAACGATTAGTGTCGATCTCGTTGACGTGAGGAACAAAAAGTCGCTCTGGGGTGAACAATACGAACGAAAGATGTCGGATCTGCTGGCGACGCAACGCGAGATTGCTTCAACCATCGCTGAAAAACTTCAGCTAAAACTTTCCGGTGATGAGAAAGGACTGAATAAACGTTACACGAACAATAACGAAGCCTACCAGCTTTACCTGAAAGGCCGCTATCACTATGCGAAACGCACGAAAGGTGAGGTTGAACAAAGCATCGTGGAATTCAAGCAGGCGATTGCACTCGATCCAAACTTTGCTCTAGCGCACGTGGGGATTTCAGATTCTTATGCGGTTATGCCGTCTTACGCCTATATGTCAGGACGAGACGCGATACCTCTGGCGAAGGCGGCCGCAAAGCAAGCACTGCAGATCGATCCGAATCTTGCGGAAGGACACGCGAGTTACGCAGCAGCTCCCTATTACGATCTAAGCTGGTCTGAGTCTGAGAGTGAATACAAGCGTGCGATTGCACTGAATCCGAATGTTGCTACCAATCATTACGGCTATGCACTCAATTACCTGCTTCCCATGAAGCGCTTCGACGAAGCAATCTCTGAAGTCAAGCGTGCGTTGGAGCTCGAACCACTATCGATCCCCATGGGTGCGAATCTAGCGGGCGTGTATATATACGCGAGGAAAAATGATCTCGCTTTGGAACAAGCAAAGAAGATTTTTGCTCTCGAACCTAATCATGTTACAGCACAGATATGGCTGGCTCGTGCTTTATGTGCGAACGGACGTTATGCCGAGGCTATCGCCCTTTACGAAAGTAAAATTGCAGCAGACTCGTCGACGCAAGACCTGAGTCAGGTTTTGGGTTACGCCTATGCCAAGACGGGCCGCAAGAGTGAGGCGCTGGAAGTAATTAGAAAGCTCGATGAGCTTAACAAAAAACAATACGTTGAGAGATACAGCGTAGGCGTGATTTACGCGGCTCTGGGTGAAAAGGACAAGGCTTTCGCCGAGTTGGAAAAAGCATACACAGATCGCGATTGGGGTATCGCTCGATTGAGTGTTGATCCTTTTCTGGATCCGCTCAGAGACGATCCTCGCTTTAAAGATTTAGTGAGACGCATGAAGTTTCCTGAGTGATAAATTGACTCGGGATCGAATGGTTGGAAACATCGGTCCCGACAACTCAACATCAGAACGGGAGCGCAGCGACCGCGTTCAACCTGCATTGAGCGTCCAATCAGTTGAATCGGTCGCTTCGCTCC
>DATIBJ010000239.1:0-6702 GCA_035457565.1 Pyrinomonadaceae bacterium
GGAGCCAATCAGTTTGCAGTTCAGGTCGGTGTGATGGACCAAGAGCGCTTCGCACCCACCCGCTACCGCGCGGTGGTACTGACTGCGTGCCACCCCGAATCGCTATCAAGTACATTGTCCTGATCCTCTGCAGCACTCTTCTCCTTCTAAGCGTCTCAATCACCAACGCTCAGCAGATGGCTGATCCGGAATTCAATGGCTCGGTAGCAAATCCCGCGTACTCGAAAAACGGCCCACGCGTGATGTTTGACGAAGCGCATAACAACTTCCACACGATGGATGGAAGATACAAGCCGTTCGTCACACTGCTGCTCAATGACGGTTATCGCGTGATACGCAATCGTGTTCCGTTCACGAAGAAGTCGCTCGAAGACTATAAGGTTTTGGTAATCGCAAACGCTCTCGGCGCTGAAGAGATGGATGAGACAGGCGCTGACAACTCGGCGTTCACTGAAGCAGAGATCGAAGTTGTGCATGATTGGGTTCGTGGCGGCGGCTCCCTGCTGTTGATTGCCGACCATGCACCGTTTGGCGGTGCGGCCGAGAATCTCGCAAAACGATTTAACGTTGAGATGAGTAAGGGGTTTACGTTAGACGAAGCTAACTCCGCGGAAGGCAATCCATCGTTGATCATTTACTCCCGCGAGAACAAATTGTTGCTCGATCATCCGATCACATCGGGCCGTGGCGGTGCAGAGAAGGTCAACAAGGTCATGAGTTTCACTGGCCAGTCGCTGGTTGGACCAAAAGGCAGCTACTCGATTCTGAAATTGTCTGACACTGCCAGAGACACACCGGATCGAAGTGGAACCACATTCACGTCCGCCGCCGGTCGGGCACAGGCGTTAGCGTTTAAATTCGGCAAGGGTCGCGTGGTCGTCCAGGGCGAAGCAGCGATGCTGTCAGCTCAGATTGCTGGTGCGAACAAGTTCAAGATGGGGATGAACGTTCCTGGAACCGATAACAAGCAATACACACTGAATCTAATGCACTGGTTATCGGGAATGCTGAAAGAGAGCTGACGGCAGCGTGTGGGATAAGAAACGGCAACTGGTCTGGGTACTGGGTGGGTTGATTATCGGTACGTGGGTAGCTTACTCCGACTCACATGACGACGACGGAACATTTGTACCGTCGTTTTTTATTTTCATGGAACTCCTGATCGTGCTGATCATGGGAGGACTGTTTTGGATCTACTCGCGACGGAAAAACTAATTGCCGAATGCCAATTGCCGATTGCCGATTGAAAGAGCAGCTAACCCGCGACTAGATAGTTTTGTTAAGAGGATCCCAGTAATACCAATCGGCAATCGGCAATCAAAAATCGGCAATGTCTTTAGTTGGGCTGTTGCATTGACTTCGCCCGCACGGTGATGCCCTCATTTCCGATCACCAACAAGCTGCGAGCCTGACCGAACGGCGCATTCGACGGAATATACGACAGAACATAACGGTTCTTACGGAGTTCGTCGCAAATGGCTTTAGCTGCCTCCGTTGGATCGTCGATCGAAAAGATCCGCCCGCCAGTTCCTTCCGCTAACTTGTCAATCACAACTCTTGGTTTGGGGACGTCTCTACGAATGGCTCCGCGCGTGCGATCCACAGCTTGAACAGCATAGACGGTGATGTTGTCCGCCTGTAATTCGGCCAGCGTATTCTCGAACGTTGCTTTGCTACCGCGATCCAATCCATCGCTGATGACCACGATGACACGCTTTTGACTTGGTATCGGCCGCAACGCTTCCGCAACCACGGCGCGAATCGCATCGAAAAGATATGGCTGGCCTTTCTTCCGAAACAGTTTGAGCGACTTCTCGATCGCCTTGGCATCATCAGTCCAGTCTGAAACGATCTCAGCCTGTTCGTCATAACCAACGATGAGCAGTTTGTCTCCCTCGAAGATTTCGTAAGCAAACTCACGTGCGGCTTGCTCGAGTTTATCTACGTCGGCACGAATTGAGAGCGAGTTATCTACAAGCAAGACAATCTTCGCCGGTGAGGGATCAGGCGTGAAGTTTCTGATCGTTTGCTCGATGCCATTATCGTAAATCGAAACTTCTTTGCTGCTGATTGGCGTACTTTGCCCGCCGTCACGCCTGGCAGTGACTCCGACGAGCACACCGCCGGAACTGGTGTTCAGTGGCCGGTGACCGGACTGGCCGACAATCGCCGTCGCCAAACTCACAGCAGTAACAAAAATGAAGAGCGACTTGGTCAGAGTGCCACCTGAAACACGCCGACACTTCACGTCGCCCCAAAGACGCTTCACCTTTTCCGTGCAGGTTAACCTACCCATCGTTTCTAGTGTTGCCGGGTCAAACTTCAGTCGCCAGAGGATTTGGGAGCAGAAGTTTTTTCTGAGGTCTTCTTTTCCGGGGAGCTCTCTTTTATCTTATCGGTCTTCTTGGAGTCACCCGCTGGTTCGGATTCGGCCTTGTCGCCTTTCGTTGCCTTTCCGGCGTAATCGGTCACGTACCAACCGGATCCCTTGAATTGGATAGCAGGGGCTGAGATCACTTTCTCGAGCCGTCCTCCGCATTTGCGACACTTTGCTGGTGGCTTATCGGAGTGCTTTTGAAACACCTCGATATGGGCCTTACATTTCTTACACTCGAACTCGTAAATTGGCATTTGGTTACTCTACTGAGATCTCTGGCGTTTGTTTACTCAGCGATTATACGGATTCGGGCGAAAAGCAGGAAAAGCAGATCCACCGATTCCCACAGATTACACAGATAAAAGCAGGGGCAGGGGCAGCAAGCAGGAGCAGCAGAACTCTTGTGCTCCTGCCTGCTGCTCCTGCTCCTGTTGTTTCGTAATCTGTGAAAATTGGTGAAGCTGCCTACTCTTTGCAACGGCTGACAACCTTCGACTATGATCGGCGCCAACTGATGTCCAACAGCGCACAATCGCTTTCACTCGAACGCAAAATCAGGATGCATGAGGCCCGTGAGGGGATCATCGATCGACTCGCCCTCACTCTGCCCGATGCCATCAATCTCGATCGTTTTTTGAACGTCATCGTGTCCGAACTCGGCCGCATGATGAGCGTCGACCGCTGCGACGTCATTCAACTCACCTCGGCCAGCGAGCTACGCATCAGTCACGAATGGCGGGCTTCGGACGATGTGCCGTCGAGCCTCGGAACCGTCTTGCCGGTCGATCTAAAACAGATCTCCGAGCGAGTCGACATTAAGAAACCAATCCGCCTCGATGATATTGCGACCGCCGACCAAAAGGTCCGGTTTCTGGCGGAGAGTTTGGGCACGCGTTCGCTGCTGGTCGTGCCTGTGTTATTGGGTGACGACGTGCTGGGCCTCGTTGGACTTCATACAACGCGCACACCACGCAATTGGCTCGACGATGAAGTCACATTTCTGCAATCGATCGCCAGCCAGATTGGAGTCGGTTACCAGTACACGCGGCTCTACACCGATAAGGAACGAGAAGCAGAAACAAAGCGAGCGCTGCTTTCAATCGCCAATGCCTTAAATGCGCGTTCTGATTTTCGCGAGGTCTCTAGTCTCGTGTTAGAGCGTGCGATCGCTCTGGTTGGTGCCGACTATTCGGCGTTGGGCGTTCTTAATCCGACGGGTGGTCGCCTGACACTGGCTGCATTCAAAGCTGCTCCTCATGCAGCCATCGACTCAGTTCAAGGTTTAATCGATCAGCACGGCAAATCGCTTGATATCACCGCGTTTCCGGCGATGGTCGAAGTGTTGGCGCAGGGGAAGACTTTGCGGTTGCTGGACGCGGATCTTCCTTTTCCGGTTCGGTTCGTATTCAACTCCGTACTGGGCGGACGCGCTGCGCTCGTGGCGCCAGTAAGAGTTGGCGGTCAGACATTCGGGTTGCTGGGTTTGGTTTGGAGCGAGGCGCGAACCGGTTTTCAGGATCACGAAGTTGCTCTTGTTGAAGGTATCGCCGACCAAATCGGAACGGCGCTCGAGCGCGATCAGTTGTCAGCGGAGGTCATGCACCTCCGAAGTGTCCTGCACGAACGCTATGGCGAAGATCGCATCATCGGACAGACGGCGGCGATTCGACGCGCGATCCAGTTGGCACTTAGTGTCGCAGACACACAGACGACTGTGTTGATTGAAGGGGAGTCGGGAACCGGCAAGGAATTGCTGGCGAACTTGATTCATTACAACTCCGGTCGTGAAGATCAGCCGTACGTCAAACTCAATTGCGGCGCGATTCCCGAAACATTGCTCGAATCGGAGTTGTTTGGTCACGAGAAAGGTGCGTTCACTGACGCTCGTGCTCTGCGACGCGGCCGTTTTGAAGAAGCGAATGGTGGGACGCTGTTTCTCGATGAGGTCGGTGAGATGAGTTTGTCTGCCCAGGTTCGTCTGTTGCGCGTGTTGCAGGACGGAGAGTTCACACGCGTGGGCGGCAGCGAGGTGATTAAGACCGATGTGCGCGTGCTTGCGGCATCGAACGTCGACTTGAAACGCGCGGTGGAATTGGGAACGTTCAGGCAGGATCTGTTCTACCGGCTTTCAGTGTTTCCAATTAAGTTACCACCATTACGCGAGCGGCCCGAGGACATTCATCCATTAGTCATCCACTTCATCGAACATTACAAACAGAAGACCGGGCGTTTTATCTCCGGTATTTCGAAAGACGCACTACAAGCTTTGATTACTTACGAGTGGCCGGGCAATGTTCGTGAGCTGGAGAATGCAATCGAGCGTGCTGTGATTATTGCTTCTGGGCGGCAGATCGAGGTGGAAGATTTGCCCGAGGCAATCAGCAAGATTGTTCTTGAGACACGTGATCGAATTAAAGTTGAGCGGGCGAAGGCAGCGAGTGAAGGTCGCACGACAACGTTTGAAGTTACGGTGCCGTCGTCGATGGAAGAGATCGAACGGCAGGCGATTGAAGCCACGCTTGATTACACTGAAGGAGACAAGTCGGAAGCCGCGCGCTCACTCGGCATTGCTCGAAAGACGCTTTATCGGAAACTGGAACAGTACAACGGTAAGGGCTGATCATTCTCCATATCGAAGAGTATCCACAGATTACGCAGATTACACAGATTCCTCGCCACCCAGTTACTTGAGTGATCTAGTTTCGCATCGCAGCGCGTCTCGGCACATTAAGTCCTAATCTGTGTAATCTGCGGAATCTGTGGATACTCTTTCTCTCTGGGACCAGCTTCCTTGGTTTCGTTGCGTACGCTCGTGACCATTTGCTATAGTCCAAAGCTGTAATATTCCTCGTAAAATTAACGAAACCAGCGAAGTAATGAGGCTTCGCTTTCGCAGAAAGGACCCCAAATTCATGGGACACGACGATTATCGCAGAGAAAGCGGCGACAGCATTTCCACCCGCCTAACGTATTTGCTCATTGGTGGCGGCATCGGCGCAATCCTGGCCCTTTTGTTTGCGCCCAAGTCAGGTGAAGAACTGCGTGGCGACATCGCTGACGCTACCCGAAAAGGCATTGACCGGTCACGAGAGGCTGCTCAACAACTGAGCGATCGGGCAGGTGAGTACTACGAAGCAACACGCGAACGCGCGTCTGAACTATATTCGCAAGCGGCTGAGAAGGCTGGCGAAGTTGCAAAGACCGCTCGCGAAGCCGCGGCACGACAAACTGGAACGGTGGCGGCGGCGATTGACGCCGGCAAGAAGGCCTATCAGGAAGAGAAGCGCAAGACTGAAATGTCTGGCCGTCTCGATGCTGCTCCGAACTACGACAAAGCGAACTAAGACCATTGCCGATTGCCAAGTGCCGATTGCCGATTGTCGATCTCGTCTGGCGAGTTGAATGTTCACAAGTTGCTCGGACGACAGAGACGAACCGAATTAAAGAGAACAATCGGCAAAATCGGCAATCAAAAATCGGCAATGAATTTCCTGACCCTGCAAATGAGCACTAACGATCCAATGTTCTGGATTATGGTGGTGATTGCCGCATCGTTCGTCATCATCGCAATCACGATGGTGGCGTTAGCGGTGTTCGTCAATCGTGCCGTGAAGTCTGTCAATCGTCTCGAGGAGAAGATGGAACCGCTAATCGAGCGAATGACAGTCGTTAGTGAGCAAGGGAAACAGATTGCTGTGCAGGGTAAGTTTATTGCCGAGCAATTCAGCGCTGTATCGAACCACCTGGCTACGGCTACCCAGCACTTCTCCGAGTCGCTTGCCATCATCAAAGGTGAAGTTGCTGAGCTGAAAGTTCTGGTCAGTGACACGGCCGTTGAGGCGCGTGACAAAGTGGAGCTGGTAAGTAGTACGATCGATCGCACACATCGCCAGGTAGCGATGACTACCGACTTCATACATTCGAAAGTGATCGAGCCGGCGCGTGAGCTGGCGGCGATTATGGCGGGCTTTCGCCGCGGCCTCGAAGTGCTCGTAGCGCCCGTGCCTAAGCCCATTAACCAAACTTACGGCGAGGATGAAATGTTTATAGGTTGACCGAACATTTCAACGGATTCAGAAAGAACCCGATCCATCGCCAAGCGAATGGATCGGGTTTTTTCCTTGCCGATTGAACTCATTGGCGATTGTTTTGATTGCCGATTGCCGATTGCCGATTGCCCGAGAAACCCAAGTTTGCCGTGACTGTTGAATTGAGCTTCGCACGAAGCAGTACAAGCTGAAAACGATCGAACATCGGCAATCGGCAATCAAAAATCGGCAATGAGTTCAATCGGCAATCGGCAATTGGCAATGTCTTTGGTACCA
>DATIBJ010000240.1:0-12485 GCA_035457565.1 Pyrinomonadaceae bacterium
GAGGACGTCCGCGCTCCCAGTATTTGCTCGAGTGGTCTACTGGAAGTAGCTACTAAAGGGTATCGTGGGCTTAGCTGCCACCATTGAGGGCGTTGAAGAACAATGGATATGTCGCGAGCGATTGCGCGCGATACTGAGGCCGGAAGCCGAATAGCACAATTCGCCCTTTTCCCATCTTTACTTCAATCAGCGCGGCTTTACCTTTGATTCTGTTTCCGCCAAGTAACCAGCCGGAAAGAAGCGGATCACTTGCTCGCGGATACCACGCGATGACCTGAACCGCACTCGCAGGAACCGAATACTGACCTGCCGTTGCAGAGTCCTCAATAACCTCAAACACAGGTGACTCTTCTGCCCAGGCGATCGACTCCTTCGGCATGCTTTGCGCAATCGGATGTGTTGTATCGAGCTCGATCCGGAGGATTGATCCAGGCACGTAGAAGTCTGTGCGTGGCAGGCCAGCGACGACGTTTTTGATTGGCAGCTTGAATTGTTCGATTGCGAATTCAGAAGCGCGATTGAGAAAAACAAGAGTGCCGCCATCTTCGACGAACTCGCGTAATGCTTTGACACCTTCTGCTCCTAAGCCACCCGTCAATTCAGGTGGCATTGCGCCTTGCCGATAACCGTTGAGAATTACGCGCGCAGCTTGATCAGGAATTACGATGTGAGTGTATTTTCCGCGGAGCTGACCCTTTTTCACTTCCTGGTCGACTAAAGAAACTCGCTGGCCGCACTTCCGGTTTGTATTCGCGCCGCCTGACACAAAAGATTCAATCTCCGCACTCAATATCCATCGCGTCCATCCTTCGTCCATAGAAGGTACATGCGATTTATATAGTGCAATGTCCCCGGTCGCGGGGCGACAACCTATGAGGCCGCCCAGCCAAACGGGAGTAGTACTTTCATATTTGATCCTTTTGTAGACGGGTTCTACATTGACGCCGTACAGCAACGCAAGGTTATGCGCAGTCACATCGTACGGAGCGATGGGATGTCCAGCAGCATCGCGTTGTTCCGGATACATCCGCGGTTCTAGAAGAGCCTTGGCATACGCGCCATACGGCTGAGACATTGGGATCAACAACTCCTTCTTGGTTTGTATCACCTCCACCTCAGCTCGCTGCAGCTTCAAACGTAGATCGGTGAAGGTCGGAAAGCCTCGCGTGAAGGGACCTGCCCCAGGAATAACAAACCCCCAGAGTTCGCCCTGTCTTCTCGGCCGCACCGCCTCCCGACCAATCTCATAAAACCTGCTCAACCACTGCTCACGATTCTCCGACGCATGCTTCAACAACAAAAACGCCGCGGTTGTCATGTAATTCGTGATGTCGCGCAGCTTCCATTCACCTCCGCGCCACAATGGTCCAAAGTTGGGTGATTCTTTCTTCGGATCGTAGCCTTCGCGCGATGTTAGTTGTTCAAACTTCAGAGTGATCGGTGTTGCGATTTTCGCTGATGCTGTTTCCGACAGAATGCGGACGCCGCCGTGATAATGCGAATAGGCGCGCGACGGCGACCACGCATCGTAAGTCGAGTCTGTTGTGATTCCTTGGAATCCTTTCGCTCTCATCTCACGAGCCATCCAGTTACCAAGTTCCGTGTAGCCCTCGACAATCTGCTTGGGAACATTCGGTTCGACCGGCTGCATGTACGGCGGCAGAAATAGTCTGGAGCCCATCGCACCTTGTTGATGGATGTCGTGGACAATCTGCGGGTGCCAAACGTTGTGAATCTTATCTACAGTGATCTGAGTCTCGACCTGTGTGAACGCATACCAATCGCGATTGTTATCGTGGCCCGTGTACTTGTGATAAAGCTCCGGCGGATCAGTGCCTTCGTATGGGGTGCCAAGAGTTTTGTCGTACCAGTTCTTAACAATATCGACACCATCAGGGTTCAACGAAGGTACGAGAAGAATGATTGTGTTGCGAAGAATGCTCTGGATCTCTGGTTCATCCGACGACGCTAATCGATGAGCGATCAGCATGCTTGACAGATACGAACCGACCTCCGTCGAGTGAATTCCACATGTGATCAGAACGATCGTTTTGCCTTTTCGAATTAACTCGGCTGCTTTCCGATCCCGAACAGCACCGGAGCCAAGCTTTCGCGGATCCGCGAGTTGCTCCTGAATTGTTTTGTACTCTTCCAATCGCGCGACATTTTCAGGCGCACTGATCGTCGCCATCACGAACGGCTTGTCCATGGTCGACCTGCCCAACGTTTGAAACACAACGCGATCACTCGCGCGGTCAAGCCGTTCGAAATACTCGATCACCTGATTCCAACTTGCGAGCTTCCGATCGTCGCCGGGTTTGAATCCCAGCACATCTTCGGGTGCTGGAATGGATTGCCGCGCACTTAATACCGGTGGGCTGTCAACTCGTTGATAGACATAGGCAACGGCTATTGACACAAGAAGCAGCAATAGAACCAGAGTTCGTTTGTTCATGGATTATCCGAAAGGCAAGGTTCTTTAGAACGCCACAGAGTTTACCAAAGCGTCGGTTCCCTTTAGTAGCTACTCAGGAGAAACCGTTCAAGCTAATACTGGGAGCGCGGACGTCCACGTCCGCCAACGCGACGCAGTCGCGCAATCTAGTTCGCTTCGCTCATTTGCGGACGAGGACGTCCGCGCTCCCAGTTGAGGACGTCCGCGCTCCCAGTTTTAGCTGCTTGCTCACGGACCACTGCGCGTGTAAAGTAAGGCCAGTTTCACCCCTTAGCACTCCCCGTAATCAAATCTGCCGTTGGAGGTCTACCGGATGTCGACTGGAAGCATCGGTGCGAACGAATACCCAGATAGAATCGGCGCCAAACCTGAACACTCAGATAATCCATTGCTTGCGACATTTCGCCCGTACATTCCCGCTTCGGCTCAGCTGCGAGAACTGACTCCGTTGCCGCTGATCATTGGCACGTTGCTGGGAATGGTCTTTGGTGCCTCTTCACTCTGGCTCGTATTGAAGGTGGGTCTGACTGTGAGTGCATCGATTCCGGTGGCAGTTATTTCGATCAGTCTCTTCCGGCTGCTCAGCAAAGTTGGGCTACGAGAAGCGACGATTCTCGAGAACAACATTGTGCAGACAGCGGGTTCAGCGGGTGAGTCGATCGCGTTCGGCGTTGGCGTCACGATGCCCGCGATCATGATTCTCGGTTTTGACCTTGAGTTTACGCGCGTAATGCTCGTTGCAGTGCTCGGTGGTTTGCTCGGAATTCTGATGATGATCCCGCTGCGACGCGCACTCATCGTCCAACAGCATGGCCTCCTGAAGTATCCCGAAGGCACTGCTTGCGCCGAAGTGTTGAAAGCCGGTGCATCGCCGGAATCGCGCGCTGCCGCGCATCCGGAACATCGTGCGCGCGCAGAAGCTTCTGACGACACCGATTCGGGAGCGAAAACCATATTCACCGGATTTGGAATCGGACTCATCTATCAAATCGGTATGGCCGCGCTCAAGGGGTGGAAAGACACTCCCAGATATATTTTCGGCGCGCCCTTCAAAGCCGGATCTATTGCCGCAGAAATCTCGCCAGCACTGCTGGGCGTCGGATACATCATTGGTCCACGTATCGCTTCGATCATGTGCGCCGGTGGCGTACTGGCGTACCTTGTTTTGATACCTGCTATCAAGTTCTTTGGCGAAGGACTGACAACTGCGTTGCCGCCCGGCAACGTGCCAATTGGCCAAATGGATCCGGACGCGATTCGAGGCGCGTATGTGCTTTACATCGGCGCGGGCGCGGTGGCGGCTGGTGGAATTATCAGTTTGTTCCGTTCGCTCCCAACGATTTGGCATGGACTCAAAGGCGGACTTCGTGATTTGCGTGGCGGACAGGCAGCGGCTGCTTCCGTTCCACGAACGGATCAGGATCTATCGATGAAAGTAGTTCTTGGCGGTTGCCTGGTTTTAATAGCGCTAATCATCCTCATGCCGCAACTACATCTTCAGTTCAACATACTCGGGGCGTTACTGATCATTGCGTTCGGTTTTCTCTTCGTCACTGTATCGTCGCGTCTCACAGGTGAGATTGGATCATCTTCCAATCCAATTTCGGGAATGACCGTAGCGACGTTACTGCTGACGTGTCTTATCTTCCTAATCGTGAATTGGAGTGGGCCAAGCTACTACGTCACGGCCTTGTCGATTGGCGGAATCGTTTGCATCGCAGCTTCAAATGGCGGCACGACGTCACAGGATCTGAAAACAGGATTCCTTGTTGGCTCGACTCCTAAGTATCAGCAGATTGCGATTCTCGTTGGAGCATTGGCCTCGGCGCTCATTCTTGGTCCAATCCTGCTCCGACTCAACGATCAGAGCACGGTATACGTTCCCCAAACCACCTTTAAGAAATTAGAGAAGCCAGCTCAGGTCGATGGCGCGGCGTTGAGTTCTTTGTCTCCGTTTGCAGAAACTGCGAAGCCCGCTGACGGTAGGAGTTATCGACTACTGAAAAACGATGCGGCTGCTCCGACAGTTGCCGGCCTCGAACCAGGTGAGTACTTAGTTGATGACTCTGGAAACGTTGTGCAGAAAGTCGAACGCAACTTCCCAGCGGATCTGAAGCCTGACATGTCGAACCTGGGACCTGCGGAGACGATTAAAGGAGTACAAGCAGGTACCGACACAAAGAGTTATCGAACGTGGCACAAAATTGAAGAACAGAATGGACCGCCAGGAAAGTACTTTGTAGATGACCAGGGGAACATTGCTTATTACGTCGATCCCGGCATCAACGGAACACATCGTACGGTTCCAAATACAGAGTCATCAGTATTCAAATACGACGCGCCGAAGGCGACACTCATGTCCTACATCATCAAGGGCATTCTCAATCAGAAGCTTCCCTGGGGATTGGTCCTGCTGGGCGTGATGATTGCGATCGTCCTCGAAATGTCGGGCATTCCATCTCTTGCTTTCGCAGTTGGCGTTTACCTGCCGTTGTCGTCGTCGAGTCCGATCTTCCTCGGCGGCATGATTCGCTGGCTGGTAGACAAGTACCTTCGCGGCAAATTCCGTGGCAAGAATCTAACCGAAGAAGAATTTGTTGCTGAGACTGACAAGAGTCCGGGCGTTCTGATGGCCTCGGGTTACATTGCGGGTGGAGCACTCGCTGCAGTGTTCATCGCTTTCTTCGCCGGTTTATGGAAAGAGCGAAGTGACTTGATTGAACAGTGGTCTCGAGAACACAACAAATTTTTCAATGGCGACTGGTCTGACTTGCTTTCTCTGATTCCATTCCTGATTCTAATGATTATTCTCTACCTGGTTGGTCGTGAGAAGCTGCTGGCACCGCGACGAGCACCACGAAGCATGTGATATTCTCACCCTTGGGGAGGCCTTTGCCTCATTCCGAGAATCGGGGCGTGCTGCGAAGATCGGGCGCGCCCTTAATCCAACAAAGGTGAATTTGATGCTCGACAGAATTGGCAGATCTAAACATCTGTTCGTTGTCTTAGTTTTGCTTCTCGCCTCATTGCCAACTGCAGCCCAAACACCGCCGAAGTCGCCGACAGGCACAGTACGGGAGTTTTATCGTTTGCTGCGCGAGAAGAAGTACCGCGAGGCTTTTGGGCTTTCAATTTACTCCGTCGCGCTTGAGGGACTGTCAAAGCAGGAGTTTGAAGAATTACGTCCAGATTTTGAGAAGATGGCGCTCGCAGTCACGGAGAAGATTCCGGAAAAGCTTTCGATAACGGGTGAACAGATTAGTGGCGACGCGGCGACAGTGTTTGTTCACGTTCTCGATGCCGAGGGCAAAGACAAAGTTGAGCCCGCTTCGCTAATCAAGATTCAGAATGTCTGGATTGTTGGAGACCGCGAAAACCTGGAACTCGTCCAGAAGGAAGGGAAGAGGTTCTTTTTCGAGGCGCGCATCAACGCCCATCACACTGACGTTCAGGACATGATGACAAGGATCACACTCGCCCAGGTGGCTTTTAGCCAGGCACACGAGGGGAAGTTTGGAAACCTTGCGGAACTGATTTCCGCTGGCTTTGTCCCGAAAGACATTGAGACGACGGACTCGACTGGGTATCGCTTCCAGATTATAAAGTCGGCCGACGCCAAAACGTGGTTCGCGACCGCTGTTCCGGCTCAGTACGGACGAACAGGCCGACTTTCATTCCATCTCGATGCGACGGGAGTCAGGAGCGGCGATACAGGTGGCAAGCCGTTACCACCAAAACAGTAGCGCTAGATTTCAAGCAGTTTAGTTCAATGAGATTTCATCCTCTAAGCTTTTTCGCGACGATGTGTGTCGTCTTCCTCTGGCTCCCACTCACAACCTTTCAGATTCGCGCGATTGCACAACCAACCCGAACCGCAACGACCAACACTGGCTCGTCGGTTCGCGGGCGAGTCGTTTACCGAGACAACGGCCAACCTTTGAAAGGTGTCACTGTTCTCATATTTCGCAGCGACTCGAATGATCGTTTGACCACGACCACTAACCAGCTTGGCGAGTTTCGGCTTGGTGGACTCACGAGCGGCAAGTATTACGTTAGGTTGGAGGGACCCGGCACACCGGCACCGAGCGGTATGGGAATGAAGATACCTCTTCCGATTGCGGCAATCCCTCGAGCGGAAGACTATCCGGAGATTATTCCTAAGCATGATGTAGTGTTCACAGTCGACGGTGCGAACACAGTGGATGTGGAGGTTCGCGTGGTTCGCGGAGGCGCGATCAGCGGCAAAGTCTTGAAACCAGACGGCACCCCTGTCTCCGATATCGCAATCAACGTTCTCTCGCGCGATTACAATGCTGGCCCGTATAACGCGAGGTTCTCCGCCCGCACAGACAAGAAAGGAGTTTTCAAGATCGAGAATGTTCCGCCCGCCGATTACGTCGTCGCGGCCTCAGCGGAAGATAAGAATGGAAATTACGACATCCGCGCGCGACTTCGTGGTGAGTCGCAGATTGTAACGTTTCATCCGGCGGCGATTCGTTTGTCAGAGGCGTTGCCGGTTCGTGTTGATTCAGGTCGAGAGTCGAGTGGTGTTGACATTACCCTCGTTGAACGAGCGACGTTGAAGATCAGCGGTAAATTGATTCGCGGTCGCGATGGGTCGGCAATCTCAGGTGCCACTGTCGTCCTAAGAGCAAAGGACTCGGAACAGCTCGGCCCGCTTGTTCCGGGGATGGCGCAGCGGATGACCACGACTGCGAGCGACGGGACATGGGCCTTCAGCAACGTTAGCTCAGGGGATTACGAAGTGACCGCACTCAAGCCGCTCGATGGTTCAGTCACACGTGCGCGTCCTCTCATGCGACAACCATCAGACGGACAGCCGCCGGTGCTTCGTTCTTCAACGATGCTGCCGGCGCCGCGGTCGCCTTATTCGATGGTGTCGGAACAGCTGGGTGTCGTCACCTCGGATATTGAGGGTATAACGCTCACTTTGCATGGCACCGGACGCCTTCGCGGTGTTGTCGAAACAGACAATGGTGCGCCGTTACCGCGCGGCCTAACTCTGTTCTTCGAGTTTGCTGACAAGAGCGGCCGCCCTTCTCGTCCTCAGCCTGTCCAGGTTTCAGCGGACGGGTCCTTCGTGCTGGACAGCGCCCCAGCCGGAGAGCAGGCCATCTCAGTAGCGCTCCCCAATGGATCTGAGCATTTCGTTCTGTCGGCGACTGCAGGAGGGGAGGACCTGACTAAAGGGATCTCAATTGTAGAGGATGCGGAAGGTGCACCGGTACGCGTCGAGATTTCGACTAAGTACGCGCTGGTTTCCGGCCGCGTCAACCCGGCGCAGAATGACCAGAATATAGCTGTCTTATTCGTCCCCGTTGAAGCTTTCAAGTGGCGCTTTCGCACGGCTCGCACCGCACTTTTGGTTGGAACCGACGGCTCTTTTTCCGGGAAAGTCCCGCCCGGAGAATACATCGTTATCGCGCGTCACCGTGACTCGCTGGCTGTTGTGATAACGCAAACCTTCATGGAGTCTCTGGGCTCAGACCGACCCCACGTCACGCTTTCGCCGGACCAGCGAAAGGTATTCGATCTCCCACTCGAGCCGTAGGGACTGACGGATTTCGTCCTCACCCGATATTAGCTATTGCGTCGTACGTGTGCGTTTCTCTAGAATGACTTAGCGATTGCCGTAATCGCCCTCCCGATAATTGCCCTTCCTCAGCGTCCAGAAAACCAGCGGGTAAAGAGATGTCTGATTTTCCTCGTCGAATGGCAGCCCAATTGCGGCGCTTCGTTGGCAATCGGCGCATGGCGAGACGTGTGAGCGCTCGCCTCAACTTCACCCTGACGCTCGAAGATCCACGCATCAACGGCAATGGCTTTCGCAGACTCCCTCCGCTAAAAGGCCACACTACGGACATCAGCACGACCGGTCTTGCGTTAATCGTTCCTACGATCCGAATCGGTGAGCACTACCTTGCGGGCGTAGACAAGAGATTATTTGTACGACTGGAGCTTGAGGATCAGACAGTCGATTTGAAGTTAGTTCCAGTTCGTTACGAATGTCTTGAAGACGATCCGGAAGATCAGGGATATCTGATCGGCGCGCATATCGAAGATATGCCGACGCAGGATCGGGCGAAGTTCAATAAGTACGTTGAGGATCTTCTGAAGAAGCCGCATCACGAACCCAGCTATTACTGATTTTTGATTGAAAGATTGGAGTTTGGCCTTCGGTCTTTGTCTTTCGTCTGGTTCCGTTTTTCAACGAAGGTCAAAGACGAGACAGCAAAGGCCAATCATCAATCAACAATCACCAATGATTTCACTCAAATCTCAACCAACCAAAAGCTTCGGGGACGTGAAAATTCGGTTCAGGAGTCTTTGTCGGTCTCCAGGCCAGGTATCGATCTGTGGGATGAAGCCCAATACAACGAAACAAATTAACTCGCCAGACATCTCCTGCCTTCGGCTTTGGAATTCGCGCACTCCACGGAATAGTGAATAAGGTAAAAAAACGATCTTCCTCGATGATCGAGCCGGTTTTCATTCCAGAAGAATAATCCCACTCGGTTTCCCGACCTGAGGGTTTGATCTGGATGCCGAGATCGAGCCATTCACCACTCGGCGCCGCTTCAAATTCATAATAGACAGATGGGTTTGTCGAGTCGGGCGCGACGAATATTTCGCACACATCTCGATCCCAAAGTCCGAGACTTTTCTTATCAGTTCTCGCTGAAGTGGAAACCACCGGTGGCTCGTGTTGTTGGCAATCGAACAGCGCATGTAGTCCTTTGTCAGACCAGCATAATCGAACTTCAGCACGTCGTTCGGCAGGCGCCCGTTGTCCAGACCAAAGCCGCTCGATCACAACGGGCTGTGCGTTCTGCCAAGCAGCACAGTTCAAATCGAGAATGTCCTTGGGATTAGCAACGCGTTGGGCAACGACAGTGGCCTGTGGGTCCATGGTTTCGCTCCTACAGCAGACTCCTAACCCAACCACCATCAACTGGAAGTGTGATGCCGGTGATGTATGAAGCTCTTTCTGATGCTAGAAACGCGACCGCCCAGCCGATTTCGGAAGGATCGGCTAGCCGCTTCATAGGCGCCTGACTGGCCCAGCCTTCGATCATTTCTGCTTTAGATTTTCCTAATGCTTGTCCGCGGGCCTCAGCGTGATGATCCTGGCGTTCTGTGAGCGTGTAGCCAGGCGCGACGTTGTTAACCGTGATGTTATCAGCAGCGACCTCATTCGCGACGCTCTTGGCCCAGCCTGTTAACCCTGGACGCACTGTGTTTGAAAAGAGCAGGCCGTCGATTGGCTGTTTTGCCGAGACGGAAGTGATGTTGATAATGCGTCCCCACTTCTGTTCGCGCATGCCGGGAAGTACGAGTTTCGCCAGTCGGATTGCTGATACAGCGGTAAGTTCAAACGCCTCGCGAAATGTTTCGATATCGGCGTCAGCAAATGATGATGCTGGTGGGCCACCCGCGTTCGTAACGAGGATATCGACGTGGCCGGCTTGTTCTTGTGCGATCGAAACGAATGCTTCGGCAGCGGCAGCATCAGTCACGTCGGCTTCTATGCCGGCTACTGAAGCTCCTGTTTCGTCGTGAATCCGACGGGCGGCTTCACTTGCACGTGCCTCATTTCGGGAACAGAGAAACACTCGCGCGCCTTCCCGCGCCAGCTCAAGTGCGCACGCGTAACCTATACCGGAGCTGGCACCGCAGACGAGGGCGACTCTGTTGGATAAGCCGAGATTCATTTTGGTATGGTGGTCTTTGGTCTTAGGCCTTTGGCCTTTGCTTCACGCCGTTTCCCGCAAACCAAGACCGGAGCGAAGCGACACATGTTAACGGACCGAACAATGTGCAAACGTGAAGGCGAACCTTACAGCGCGGATCCAGGATGACTCAACTACAGAACGGGAGCGAAGCGACCGATGTCAACTCAGCTAGCACTCAACGCACATTGACATCGGTCGCTTCGCTCCGGTTCTGTATGAGTCTCAAATAACATGCGACTTAAGGTATACCAAGACTGAAGACCAAAGACCTAAGCCCCTACTGCCTCAAAACACTGCTCAATCAACTTCTCCGGATCCTCGTCTTTGAACACTACCGCTTTACCGCGTTTGCCAAACTTCTCGATCAAGTATTCGACTTCGTCGGCGACTCCGCCCGTTCCCGTCAAACAGCCGATTACCTTGCCTTCGTCGTGTGCGATGGTGAATTCGTTCAGCGATCCCATCGCCCCCGCTACAAACAAAACAATATCCGACGACCGCACCAACACAACATTCCGGCCTTTCAACCCGAAGCCGGTATACACGACCGCGTCGCATGCGTCGAGCGGCAACTTGTAAGTTTCGAGGTGTTCGGTCTGATTGTGTGCAGGAGAAATGCCGATGTGAAAAACGCCAGCTGTCTGCGCCGTTTTTCCAACCAAATACACGATCCCTGTCGTTGCGCCCGTAAGCAGAATGGCGTCGCGTTTTGCGATGGCTACTGCGAGGCTTTCCGCTTTTTGCGTTAGCGCTTCGCGTGTTTCTGGCGCGCCAATCTCCGAGGCTGAACCCATAACACCGATCTTGATTCGCATGTGACTCCGATCCGGATCACGACGTCTGTCGTTCTTTAGCTAATACGCCGCCTCGATCCTCATGCGGTAAATCGTTCTTCGCTACCACTCTTTCACGGTTCCACCATTTGTATGTCGCGAACCAGATGATACCTGGAAGCATGAAGAATGCTCCGATGCCAATCGTCACTAGTCGTGGCGAAATACCAAATCTGTCGAGCATCTCTCCCGTCACATAATTCGACGCCGCCATCGTCAGCGTAAGTAACGCCAACTCTGCTGCAAACACTCGTCCGCGAAAGTTGTCCTCAACTGAACGTTGTAGCAAGACGGTCGAGAAGACCCAGAGAATGCTGCCGCCCATGTGCGCAATTCCGAGCATGATCAAAGCCAACACAAAACTCGTTGCGCTTCCAAAGGCGATGTAAAAAACACCGCCAATAAGAAAAGCGATGCCGATGGTGATCTGCATGCGCTTGTCGCCCTCTCCCGCAATACGTCGAGCGACTATTGGTCCGACTGCGGTTCCAATGCCGCGTGCCGCGAAAAGCACGCCGATACCAGTTGCGGCGCTTTTGCCAACGGGAAAGATCCGTTCGCCGAACACGGCGAGCAGAGTCAGAATACCGCCGCCCAAACCCCACCCCGGCTTAACCATCAGGAGCGCGAACACCCGCAGGCGGTTCTTCACATACCTTACGCCTTCAATAGTGTCGGTGATCCCAAGCGCTTTACTGAAACTAAGCTTTTGCCGTTCTCGTGGGGGTCGTTTGGGCAAACGCACACTAAAGATCAGCCAGGCGGACAACAAATAACTCAGCGCATCGAGGATAAATGCGGCGTTGGTTCCGAACCAACCGGTGATCACGCCACCGATCGCGGCGCCAAGCGTCAACATTATGGACCAGGTTACTGACGATATCGCGTTGGCAGCAACGAGTTCGCGATCGCTGACGATCGACGGTATGACGGCGGTCTTAGCAGGTTCAAAGAATGTCGAAAGTCCGAGCTGGAAAACCGTCAGCACATAAATGATCCAGAGTTGATCTGCTCTACGCACAAAGAGAAAGCCCAACACTACAACCGCGCGGAGTACATCCGACACGATCATGATCGTGCGACGACTGAAACGATCCGCGACCACACCGGAAAGAGGACCGAATAAAAAACTGGGAACGAATCGGGCGACGAGGAGTAATCCAACATCGCGGCCGGAGCCCGTGAGGTTGAGAATGATTGTGTAGAGTGCGATGGTGTCGAACCAATCACCCATCTGACTAACAACCTGGCCCAACCACAATTGACGAAAGCTGCGGTTGCGCTTCAGCAGATCGATATAGCCAACAGGGTGCGTTGATTCGGTTATTTCTTTTTCTTTCAAGCCGTCCGTTTACGAATAGAGAGCACGTAGTTGTGATTGCCGAAAACCAGAGTCTAACTTACTGGGAGCGCAGGCGTCTCGCCTGCAACTGAAGGCGAAGG
>DATIBJ010000241.1:0-4084 GCA_035457565.1 Pyrinomonadaceae bacterium
GTCCTGTACGTATCGGGTGAGGAATCGGAGCGCCAGATCAAGCTACGCGGCGAGCGACTCGGTATCACGGCGTCAAATGTTTATCTACTGCCCGAGACCAATCTCGAAAACATGTTTCATGAGATCGACCGCCTGGTTCCTGGCGCCATCATTGTCGATTCGATTCAAACCGTTTTCTCCAGCCTCATTGAGTCCGCGCCGGGCTCAGTATCGCAGGTGAGGGAAGTCGCGCACCAATTCTTACTGCTGGCGAAAAACCGTGGTGTTCCAGTCTTTCTAATTGGCCACATCACGAAAGATGGTTCGATCGCCGGACCGAAAGCGCTGGAACACATCGTCGATACAGTCCTCTACTTCGAAGGCGAGCGGCACCACAACCATCGCATCGTGCGCGCGACAAAGAATCGGTTCGGCGCAGCAAACGAAGTTGGTGTGTTTGAGATGACGGGCGCAGGTCTGATACCTGTCGCCAATCCATCGCAAATGTTTTTGCAGGAACGTCCCCAAAACGTCGCCGGCTCAATTGTTACCGCGTGCATGGAAGGAACACGTCCGTTGCTCGTCGAAATTCAGGCGCTGGTGTCAGGAAGTAAATATGGAACCGGCAGACGTATGACGCAGGGTGTAGATCAGAATCGTGTTGCGTTGTTGATAGCGATGCTTGAGAAGCGGGCAGGATTGCAGTTAACCGGCGACGATGTGTTTGTAAACATCGCAGGTGGATTGGAAGTCGACGAGCCTGCGGTCGACCTGGGCGTCGTTTCGGCAATCGCATCAAGCTTCAAAAACATGATTGTCGATCCACACACTGCTGTTTTCGGCGAAGTGGGATTGACCGGCGAAGTGAGAGGCGCGTTGCAAGCCGCCGCGCGGGTTAAGGAAGCACAGGCTTTAGGTTTTAAGAAGATCGTGATTCCAGCGTCGAATGTATCTGGAATGGAGCGACTGCTCGGAATGCGTGTCGTCGGCGTGAGATCAGTTGAAGAGGCAATTCAGGAATTGTTTTGAAGCAGATCCGCCGATTTCCACCAAGCATATCCACCGATTTTCCAGTAATTACACAGATTAAGAGTTTAGACAGTTATGTTGAGTGGTTATAGTTATCCGATCTACGTTCGACAAGCCGGTGACCTGACCTCTCAACGGCGCTATCTAAGCGCTTAATCTGTGTAATCTGTGGAAATCGGTGGACCTGCTTCACTATTCACGATTCATGCGTTCGTAAAACCTCACCACCAGCTCATCATCGAGTTTCTCAGATCCATCACGCTTAAACCCATCCAAATAACCTTCAGGCATGAAGGCATCAGCGCCTTCGACAGTCACTGGCACCTCGGTGATGATCCATTTCTCGATGTGTGGGAGAAATTCTCGATAGATCTGCGCGCCGCCGATGACGAACATATCGGTCGTTAGCGAGTTATTAAAAGAGAGGACCGAGTCAATATCGCGGAGAACCAGCAGAGACTCTTGGGGTTCGAGGTTACCATCTCGGCTCAACACGATGTTGAGCCGGCCAGTCAGTGGTTTCTTGAGCGTAAGCCACGTTTTTCGTCCCATCACTACAGCGTGACCTGTGGTAGTCCTTTTGAAGAACTTCATATCGGACGAATAGTGCCACGGCAACTTCCCGCGTTTTCCGATCGCGCCGTTCCGCGCCACTGCTGCGATGCCGATGATCATTAGTCACCTTGAAGGTGTAGATGAGTTTTCCGGTGTTTCGATGCCCCCAGATCTTTCCCCATGGTTAGACGGCTACTGGTGCTGCGATCTTCGCGTGCGACCGATACCCGGCAAGATTCAAGTGTTGGTACTTGATCGCCAACAGTCGTTCAAGACGTGTTAGTTCATTCGCCTCGTCATTAATTGAAAGCATCGGCAAGGGCAACGGTTCGCGCGAGAGAAGTTCGTTTACCTGATCGAGATGATTGTTGTAAATGTGATAGTCCCCGAGGGTGTATACAAACTCGCCGACTGCAAGTCCTGATACATGGGCTATCAGGTGTGTGAGCAGCGCATACGAGCTGATATTGAACGGCACGCCCAGAAACGCATCAGCCGATCTTTGATAAAGTTGGCAATGGAGGACGCGGCCATTTTCAACTTTAAACTGAAACAGTGTGTGACAAGGCGGCAGATCGACATTGTCCGCATAACGCGGATCCCAGCCGGTCACAATTAAGCGCCTCGAGTTCGGGTTCCGTTCGATCTGATCAATTAGATTCGCGATCTGATCAACGCCATCGCGTCGCGGATATGCTCCACCAAACGATCGCCAGAGATAGCCATATACTGGACCGAGATCTCCCGCCGGTCGACCAAACCTCTGCGTGTGTTCTTCGTCCGCCCACTCGGCCCATATGTCAACTCCTCGTTCACGCAGGTTCGCTTCGTTCGTATCTCCTGAAAGAAACCAGAAGAGCTCCTCAGCTACCCAGCGAAACGGAACACGTTTGGTTGTAACGATCGGAAAACCTTTACGAAGATCGAATCGCGTTTGAAACCCGAAATGAGAAATTGTGCCGACACCGGTTCGATCGCTATGCTCGGTACCATTCTCGAGAATCGACCTGAGTAAATCGTGGTATTGTTTCACGCGTTCAATATAATACCTTGAGTTGGTGCCAGTCGGAGAAACAATTCGAGGTCCGATCGTGTTCTAATTTGCCCAACACTCTGTGCAACCTCTGCGCTTTGTGCCTTTGTGGTTGAAAGATCAGACCAAACACTAACCACAGAGACACGCAGAGGTTGCACGGAGGATTCAAGAAGAACCGCGTCATGAAAACTTACAACTTCTGCTTTCTTGGTTTCGGGAACGTCGGACGCGCGTTAGTTCGCCTACTCGTTGCTAAATCGAACGAGCTACGAGGGGGTTACGGAATCGATTGGAAGATTACTGGCGTTGCAACTCGTCGCATCGGTTGGTTGTCTGCGCCTAGCGGATTTAATGTTGCTAAGCTCCTCTCCGGTGATTACGAGGATTCTTCAAACCACTCCGGCATCACCGATTGGTTAGACGGTTCGCGGCCCGATGTCGTCTTTGAAACGACCTCACTCAACCCCGAAACTGGTCAACCGGCGATCGATTACCTGCGTGCCTCGCTCCGGTTCGGTTCACACACAATCACAGCCAACAAGGGACCAATCGTTTATGCGTACGATGAACTCGATCAACTTGCTAAAACGGCAGGCAAGAGATTTCTTTTCGAGTCGACCGTAATGGACAGTGCCCCGGTGTTTTCGCTTTTTCGCGAGACATTGCCGGCCGCACGTTTGCGCGGGTTCACTGGCATTATGAACTCCACCACTAACGTGATCCTTGAAGCGATGGAAACCGGGCGAAGTTTCGAAGAAGGCGTGAAGGCCGCGCAAGAGTTAGGGGTGGCCGAGACCGATCCGAGTCACGATGTAGAAGGCTGGGACGCGACGATGAAACTGTGTGCCATCGCCCGCGTCATTCTGAAATCGCATCTTTTGCCGGCGACAGTTAAGCGGCAGGGAATCCGCGATCTCACTCCGTCGACGTTACAACGAGCGCGCGGTGAGGGGCGACCTTTCAAATTAGTTTCTCGTCTGCGAATTGGTGAGGACAAATCCATCACAGCCTCGGTAACGCCCGAGCAAATTGCGATCAGCGAGCCACTCGGTAGCATTCGCGGAACGTCGCTGGGTGCGCATTTCGAATTGGATATGATCCCGGCGCTTACCGTCATTTCTCACCGGCCCAATCTCCAGAGTACAGCTTACGGATTGCTCGCCGACTGTATAAATGCTCTGCGATAATTGTTCGCCGCCGCAATAAAGTAACAACATTCCGGTCTGCCCGATGAATGAAGCGCACGGCCACGGAAGGGACGCCTTTGCAGTTACCCGGTAATTGAGAGTTCGGTTACGGCCTCGATCAAGCGATCGATTTCCGCGGAAGTTGTGTAACACGCACAGCCTGCGCGAAGCAGACCTTCAGGTGCCAATCCGAGGCGCGTGATGACGGTCGCAGCGTAAAAGTCGCCGTGCGAGAGAAATAGGCCTTTCTCGGAAAGTCGCCGGGCTGCGTCGCTTGAACGAACGTTGTCAATTGTGA
>DATIBJ010000242.1:0-23803 GCA_035457565.1 Pyrinomonadaceae bacterium
GGCGACTCTCCGTGGGGCGCCCATCTTCGTACGTTCGTCGATGAGTGGGGCGCCCACGGAGGGACGCCCCCACAGATTCGGACACGACCGATCGACAGAACCTAGACGGTGGCTTTGTGGATCTGCCGTTTCAGTCGGTGAATATTGCGGCGGACGATTTTCAGTTGGGCGTGATCGTGAGCGGCCAAAGCGTCCGCGCGCTTCGTTTTTAGTTCGCGAATTCGCGCCTTAATCGCGGCCTTATCGACGCCGACGACGTCGTGGTGCTCGTGCTGAATGCCGAGAGCTTTTGCCAGCGCGATGATCAAGTGTTCCTTGTTCAGCTGGGTGTAGCCTTGCACCGCTTCGTGGTCGAGGCCCTTCGCGATATCGCGAAGCTCCGCCACAGTCTTATGTTTCAGTTCTTCGTATGTGTGCGCCATGTTTCCTCACTCGTGTGGTATTTGATAGTGACTACTTAACTGCAACGTTGTCCTCGCACCCACCCGCTGCCGAAGCTGTGAAAAAAAATCAGACAGGCATTAAAGACACCATAATTTCTCGGCTTGTGCCGCGAAGTGGTACTCACTCCTTTGCCACTGCGTTGGGTAATATCGACTCTACGTTGACTCAAGGATCTGTGCCAGATGGTGTCTCATATGGCCCGCATAATCGCGGATGAAATATTCGAGCGTGACGGGTTCTTTCTTGTCTATTGCTTGCCAAGCAATTACATCTAGATTATGTTCGGTGCGCTCGCCCCTCAGAACGTCGAGCGATATAAACGACGCAAGGTGCGCCAGGTGCAAATTGTACAGCTTCCACAGCTGCACCAACTGTGACCAGTCTTCATCGTTGTAGTGCTGAACGTCGACCCATCGGTCTTGCTCATAACCAGGAAACACAAGCGCATTGGTAAACTGCGCCCTAACGAATCGCTGGTGATTATTAGCCGCCGAGTCGATCAAATGCCCAAGGATTTGTTTTCGTGTCCACTTATTTTCTCTGTGGACAACCTTGGTTTGTTCTTCGCTTAAGGAAAGCAGTCGGGCAGCTGTCGACTCAATAGTCTGCTCTAATTCGTAAAGAAACTGCGGGAATGAGTTTGAGTCGGCAGCCATCGAAAACCGTCACGAGCGCAAATCTAAACTGCGATATGTTGCGAGTGCCCGTCATGATATCCCACGCTGCGATTGTTGTGAAATCATCAGTCAAATCCACCCTTCGGAGGCCACCACCAATGATCGTTAATCCTGGACGACACATAATCCCGGCGATTTCGTTGCTTCTGGTTTGCTGGATGTCCCTTTCTGCGCAGACCCCAGCCGCTTCAAAAGAGAAAGAACTATACGATCAAATCAAGGCTTTTTCGTTGAGTGGAGGCGTCGTAGAAGTGAGAGGCCTCGTGCTCAAGCGCGATCGGGCGCAAATGACTTTTGACGGTACGTTCTACCTGACGTCGCCGACCAACGGCATCGTTACCGGAGCCGTGTTCATTGGTGACGGAAAGTTCTCGGCGGAGGTGCCGCCCAGTGATTTCGAGCGAGACAACGTTAAGCGACTGCTGGACGTAACAGACGTCATCACAGCAGATTTCAAGACGGCGGTTTTGCGCTTCAGCGACGACACGGGAAAACTCATTGTCGGAAACGCGGGCTCTGGTCCTAATGATCGCGCTCAAAAACTCGCGACTGATACTGACGCGCGTGTTCTCCTGGAGTCGGGTGCGAATTTGCCTGCACGGTTAACTCTCTCAATCCTCAATGGCGAAAAGCCTGGATTCTTTTTCGCAAACTTCGATGGCGGCAAACGGCGGTTCAGTCTTCTTCTGGATTATCAAAGCCGACTTCTGGTGTCGAGTTTTGGAATCAATGGCGGCGAAAAAGGGCTGATCTTCGCTTATGACCGCAACACCTATGATCTTGAAATCTGGATTGGGTTCTATTCTCTCGAGGACTATCAGCGGCGGATTGTTAGCTATTCGGACGTTCACAACATCGTCGACATCAAGAGCTACGACATGGACCTTGATCTACGAGACCACAAAAAGTACTTGCGACTTCGTGCCAGGCTAGCAACCACAGTGCTTCAGCCTAACGTGCGAGCGATAAATTTTTTGATCGGTGAAGACCTCGGCGAGTTTGAGAGTTGGCGTTTGAAGAAACAGATGCGATTGAAATCCGCCCGCATTGGCGATGTTGAGCTCACAGCTGTTCAGGAAGATTGGGAAGGCGGTCTGACAGTGTTTTTGCCACAGCCGTACCAACCTGGTGAGCAACTTGATCTCAATTTGATGCTCGAAGGTGATTTCATCTACGACACAGAAACGATTGAGAACTGTCATTATCCACGATCGAATGTCAGTTGGTTTCCGAGACATGGAGAACTGGATCGAGCGACGTTTGACCTGACCTTTCGCCATCCAAAGAAGCTGGTGATAGCAAGCGTAGGCGAGCGGATCAGCGAAGGCGCTGATCCGGAAGACAAAGACGTCGTTATCACGAAGTACAAGATGTTGGAACCGGTTGCGTTGGTAACCTTTGCCTTTGGACCATTCAAACGTTACACAGAGTCGATCAAGTGGGAGAGCGGCCGAAAACCTACGCCTCTCGAATTCAATTCCTTGCCGGGTGATTATCTGGCAATTAAGGAAGACTTTATTTTGGCTGAGCTGAACAATTCAGTCCGGTACTTCACGCAGTTGTTTGGTGAGTATCCGTATCCCTCTTTCGGTGCCGCGTTTCATCCATTCGGTTTCGGACAAGGGTTTCCATCTCTGCTGATGATCCCGAATGCTGATCGAGCCAGGAAAGGCACCTATCGCTTCATTGCTCACGAAACTGCACATCAGTGGTGGGGAAACATCGTTTCGTGGCGGTCATATCGCGATCAATGGCTGAGTGAGGGATTTGCCGAGTATTCAGGAATCTTGTATACGGGCCTGCGCGATAGTCGTGGGGCCCGTGATGAGTTCATTTCGCAAATGAGATCCTCGTTGCGAGAACCACCGCTGACGAGCACAGGTCTAGGCAAGGGGCGGCTGGTGGATGTGGGTCCAATCATTCTGGGCCATCGTCTGGAGACAAAAAAAACGGCGGGTGCATACACGACTCTTATCTACGACAAGGGCGCTCTTGTACTGCGCATGCTTCATTACCTGTTGTCAGATCCACAATCAGGTGAGGGCCAGCCATTCTTCACAATGATGGGCGACTTTGTAAATCGGTACCGCAATCAGTTTGCCTCCACGGACGATTTCCGAGCTGTCGCCAATGAACACTTCGCGAAGAGCCCACTTGCCAAAAGGTTCGGAGTTGCAGATCTCGACTGGTTTTTCAGGCAATGGGTTTACCAAACCGGTTTGCCCAGCTATGAACTGCAATACAAGATGGAAGATCAACCGGATGGGAAGGTAATGCTGAGTGGGAACATCATTCAGGAGAACGTGCCTGATGAGTGGGCCATGATCCTACCTGTGAAGCTTTCTTTCGGTGGCAATCAAGCTGGCAGTTTTCCCGTGTTGGCTCTTGGAAAATCTCGCGCTTTTCAGATTAAGTTGCCGATGAGACCCAAGAAGGTTGAGCTCGATCCGGACCACTGGATCCTTTCAGAGCGCACGTCGACGAAGACTCTGTAACACTTCTAGATGTATGAACGGAGACAAGGTGAACACCTATGCGGAGACATGGTGAACACATTCCGCGAAACGGGCCACATACAACGGATCAGCGCGCAAGCTCGTTGAAATAGCTCAAGTTGAAATGAACGCAAGTAGGGTAGCTTGCCCCCGCTCAAGTCTCACTGTATTCAACCTTGAGCACAAAGAAGCTTGAGCGGGGGCCAGCCGCCCTCCCTTACCTGAATTCATGTTAGCTTGAGCTATTTCAGTGAACTTGAGTGCTAATGTTTTGGCACGTCGCCCGTCGCGCGCGAAGTTAGTTGTTCGGCAGAGTGTTCACCATCTCTCGCACAGGTGTTCACTATTTCTCCGGTCTATACACTAGTCGGGTTACTGCCCCGCGATCTGAGATTCGGGGAACCAATACAACTCCCGCTTCGTTTGCGCTTTTGTGAAACCGCAATCACGCATCGATATCCCGGTTCAAGCGCAACGCCTCAATCGCGGCAGGCATCCCAAATGGCGTATGAGCAAGCGAGCGTGGTGGGTAGCATTATCGATCTTCATATTTTTCATGTTGGCGTCCGGCATCGGCGGAGCAATTTGCGATACGGGTGTTTTTTATCTTCACGTCGCAAAGCTTTACACGCAGACTCCAGATTCACGTTTAGCAATGCCGTTAGAGAACGTTCGCAAACAACAAATTGCGGATACGTGGGGCGCTCCGAGGGGTACCAATCGTCTTCACGAAGGCCAGGATATCTTCGCAGCGAAAGGCACGCCCGTTCTGTCAGCCACTCCGGGATATGTCTACAACATTGGCGAGAACAATCTCGGCGGGCAAACAGTTTCAGTCATTGGTCGCGGTGGACGCGTTTACTATTACGCGCACCTCGATTCGTATGCGCCGCAGTTGAAAGAAGGCGACTGGGTCACGACGAAAACGGTTCTCGGCTACGTTGGCACGACTGGAAACGCGCAGGGAACGCCACCACATCTTCACTTTGGAATCTACGCTTCTGGCGGCGCAATAAATCCACTTCCGCTCTTGTCGAATCGCATGCCTCCTAATGACGTACAGAGAGCAGGGAAGCCCCAGCAACGGAACAGACTGATAAGTCGAAAGGCTTAGCGGTCTGTTAATCAGCAGCGCATTACGCGACACTTCGTCCATACGGCCGGGTTCTTGATTTGACTGCCCGTCAAAATCCGCTTATTGTTCTGTCCAGCCATTAGTTAAGAGTATCGTCCCGCTGACAAATTTCGAACGCACGTCAGCAGTTTAATCAAGCAATTCATTCGGTTCACCCGCACGATTCAGTACCGTTCGCGATAGCGGACGGCCAATACTGAAGATTGAGAACGAATTTGAGTCTAGGCCGTCCGCTATCGCGAACGGTACTGAATCGTGCGGGCCGTACCCTGCAATCGATAATTCACAACTCATTTGGAAGGAGCAAACGCATGCGAATGCGATCTCGGTATCTCTCCGTCTCTGTGCTTGTTGTTCTTTTTGTTATCGCGAGCTTTGTTTTCGCACCAGGTTCGTCCGCGCAAGATCCTCCGGCTCAGACACCACCCGCAGGTGCTGGACAGGAACGGCCCGGCCGTCCGGATCAAGCCGCCGAACCTAAGCCTTATGACCGCGTCATCACGAAAGAAGCCAAGTCAGACCCGGGCATCTTCACTATTCACACCATCAAAGAGAAGGTCTATTACGAGATCCCAAAGAGCGAACTCGACAAAGAGTTTCTTTGGGTGAGCCAGATTGCCCGCACCACGCTCGGTGTCGGCTATGGCGGACAGGCCAACGGCAATCGCGTTGTGCGTTGGGAGCGCAAAGGTAATCGAATACTGCTTCGAAACGTCGCCTACGACGTTGTAGCCGATTCAAAGCTACCGGTTTCCCGCGCGGTCCAGGCCGCGAATAACGACACGATCATAATGGCTTTCAACATCGAGGCGTTCGGCAAAGACGATACAGCCGTTATTGACGCCACTCGACTGTTCACCACTGAAGTGACGGAATTCAGCGCACGCACGAGATTGCGCGCGCGTGGTTTCGACGCGAGCCGCTCATTTATCGAGAAAACAAAATCCTTCCCGACGAATATCGAAGTAGAAGTCTCACAAACCTACACTTCGCCTCCAGACATAACTCCGGCAGGTGGTGGTGGAGGACCTCAGCCTGGGCCACCGAATCCATTCGCGCAAGGTATGCGCGCGGGAACCAACGCTACGGTGGTGATGCACTACAGCATGGTTAAGCTTCCAGAGACACGCATGATGCCGCGGCTCTTCGACGAGCGGGTTGGTTATTTCAGCGTCAGGAACTACGACTATGGAGTTGACGAGCACCGCGCGCCGCAACGGACTTACATCACTCGCTGGCGTCTGGAAAAGAAAGATCCAAACGCGGAGCTCTCCGAGCCAGTGAAGCCGATTGTGTATTACGTCGATCCTGCGACACCGACGAAGTGGGTGAAGTGGATCAAGAAGGGAATCGAAGACTGGCAACCAGCATTTGAAGCAGCCGGTTTCAAGAATGCGATCATCGCCAAGGAAGCGCCATCAAAAACAGAAGACCCGTACTGGGATCCGGAAGATGCGCGCTACTCGGTGATTCGCTATCTGCCGTCTACGATTGAAAATGCGTCTGGACCACACGTTCACGATCCTCGAACAGGCGAGATCCTGGAATCGGACATTCAGTACTACCACAACGTGATGAATCTCGCGCGTGACTGGTATTTCATACAAGCAGGACCACTGGATCCACGCGCACAAAAACTTCCGCTGCCCGATGATCTGATGGGGCAGCTGGTGGAGTACGTCATTGCACACGAAGTCGGCCACACGTTGGGGTTCCAGCACAACATGAAGGCGAGTGCGACGTATGCAGTCGATAAGGTCCGCGATCCACAATGGTTGAAGACCATGAGCCACACACCAACACTCATGGATTACAGCCGATTCAATTACGTCGCTCAACCTGAAGATCGCATTCCGGTTGAGGACCTCATTCCAAAGATTGGCCCATACGACAAGTGGGCGACGATGTGGGGTTATAAACCGATTACTGGTGCTCGCACTCCCGACGACGAGAAGAAGACGCTTGATGGTTGGGCCCGCGAGCAGGATGCGAAGCCTTGGCTGCGATTCTCCACAGCTGACGCTCGTGGTTCCGACCCGGGTGAGAACACCGAAGCAGTTGGCGACGCTGACGCAATTATCGCTACTGGACTTGGAATCAAGAACCTGCACCGTGTTGCCGACATGTTATTGACGGCGACGACAAAGCCTGGCGAGCCATACGATGATCTCGAAGAGCTGTACGGTCGGATGCTGGGCCAGTGGGCTACGGAGCTTAATCACGTTGCGGGGATTGTTGGCGGCTTCAACTCGCAGCAAAAGCATGCCGGTCAGGACGGAGTTCGCTTTGTCATCGTGCCGCGCGAGCATCAGGCGGCCGCCGTTCGGTTCCTGAACGACAATGCGTTTGCGACACCGACCTGGGCGTTGAAGACTGACATTCTGCGTCGCATTGAACCGTCGGGCGCTCTCGCTCGGGTCAACCTAGCGCAAGAGCGGATTCTAAATTCGCTCCTCAGCAACACGCGATTCGATCGTCTGGTTGAGCAGGAAGCGATCGATGGTGCTGCTGCTTATCGTCCCGCAGATTTTCTGGCAGACGTGAGGCGCGGAATCTGGCGCGAGCTTGATACGCCACAAGTCAAGATAGATGTGTATCGTCGCAGGCTGCAGAATTCTTATCTGGATCTCCTGGCCGCGAAACTGAATGGGCGACCCGCGGTGGCCGACGATTACCGCGCATTGATCAGAGCGGAACTGAAGGACCTCAACACGGCACTCGGTGTTGCAGCGGCGCGGGCTCAGGACAGAGCGACGCGGGCGCACATTGCCGACGCTCGAGATCAAATCGCGAAGGCGTTGGATCCGAAGTTTGCGCCGCCCGCCACACCAACGGTTACGCTTGGACCGTTTGGGTTCGACGACGAGTTGAATCTCCATTCGAACGCGCTCGAGAACTTCGATCCACGTGACTGTTGGCCGGATTATGCGATAAGGATCCGCCCGCGCAAGGAATAGCAAACCAGGAGGCAGGAGCAGTAAACAGGAGGCAGGAGCAGCAGGCTGGAGCGCCACGCAGGGTGCATAACTTCCTGCTCCTGCCTGCTGCTCCTGCCTCCTGTCTTTACGATACGCGGTCGAGGAGATTTGTTGTTCGTTCCGTAACGCTAGCTGGTGAAGTGGGGGCAGTGACAGTTGTCGACGCTTCAACACGCTGAGGAATAGGAGTCTCGATACGCGGAGGCGAAGGAGTTTCGACTTCACTGGCGGGAAACGAAACCTGTTGCGGGTGCAGTTCCGGATCCGGGCGAATTAAGAGTCCCGACAGAATATGACCGAACCCAGAGAGCGTTGGTATCAATCCCACCAGCCACAACACCCGAACAACCGGATCAATCTCAAAAGGAATTTGCTGAATAATGTGTGGCGGCAGTTTCAAAACTAAAGCCGCAGAGAGATAGTAGAGAAAGATCGTCAGGCCCGTGCCCGAGAATAACGACACTATTCCTTTCGTTAGCTGACGTTCTCGTCGTTCAGCGGCAGTCTTTTTTCTTCGTAAACTCCACCTGCGATCTTGTTTTGCCTGCACCTCAGACGAGACCTTAATGATCTCGTGATTCATGTGGTCGAGCGCCTTCGAGACCTCTTCCGTCACGTGCTCAACCTTCAGGTTCTTGACCATCTCTTTGATTTTCGGCAGCGGTCCACGATCGCTTCGGGCGATAACCTCACTCAAGGCGACTGCTTTGCCGATGACCTTCAGGTTTGCCCCACACACACGGCAGTATTGAAGGCCCGGAGATGACTCAGTTGCGCACTGTGGACAATACATAGGCTCAGGCAGGTCTATCCTAACAAATCATCATAAGGGCGTAACGTAAACTCAATGCGGGTAGTTCCAATAAATCATTGCAGATCTGATGTTGCTTGGATCCGTCAATCGGCAATTGGCAATCGACAATCGGGAATGGTTCACCCAGGAATCCAGATTTTCTCCACCATCACGGTTTCAATCTTTGGCGAAAGATCCACGGGCATCTTCGACTTTGTAAAGAATGCAAAACCTTTGTAGCTGGTGAGGTATTGATAGTTCGTAGAAAAAAAGCCACCGGTGGCGCAGATCACAAGCGGCTTCTCCGCTTTGGAAACGATCCGTTGAAAATCTTCCGGACTCACCTGCACGACGACGCCACTCGCCTTTATCGCGTTCGCTATTGCTGCTTGTATTGCGGCTGCTTCAGCACCCATCCCGACCTCCGCCGTTACTCATAGCTCAACGCTTCGACCGCATCCTGTCGCGCCGCACGCAGCGCCGGATACAGCGCACCAATACTCCCTCCGAGCAATCCGATCAGGAGTGAAATCAGTAACCATCGAGGCTCAATCTCAATCGTCAAAGTCGTCACTCGCATTACTGCAAAGCGGGCTACTAGAGTTAGCAGTACTCCGACTGCAACACCGACGACGCTGACGACGATCGCTTCTTGTTCGATGACCCACGCAATTGCAGTCTTGGACATGCCCATCGATTTGAGAATTCCGATTTGGCGCGTGCGCTCGGTAACTGTGGTGTACATGGCCAGCAGTATCACGAGCACGCTGATCGCGGCAGCAACACCCACGACCACTTTAATAAAGACGTTAAGCGCGGGGACTCCAGTCGCATAGAGTTCCGGAAGATCGCGTGTGAAGACAAGTTGATCGTCGGGAAAGCGCTCCTGGATTCGCGCTGCTACGTCGTCTTGCTTGTTTGGATCGACGCAACGCACAAGAATCGCTGCCGCGCGATCGTCACTACCTACCTGATCTTGCATCGTTTTCAACGGAATCTTTATGCGACCGCCGCCCGGTGGTTGGTAAACACCGACGATTCTGAAGGGGCGCTGGAACAGCATCACTGTATCGCCGACGTGCGCATTCCGTTGTTGTTTCCAAACAGGATCGACAATCGCCTCATCCCCGGAAATCAATTTCCGACCTTCACGAATCGATACTCCAGCGAGGGTTGCATATTCGTCGTACTCGATTCCATCCAAAAGACGAAAACCAAAACCAGAATCGCTCTTGTCACTTGTTTGTCCGAGTGGCGTTGTTGCGAACACTCCGGGAATGGTAGCTATCTCTTTAGCATGTGAAGCTGGTACCTTGAATTGTCCCGCGCCGCCGAGAGAGACAGAGCCTGATGCGCGAATCATGATCTCAGCACCCATGTTTGATTCGCGCTGACCGCGTTCGCGCAATACGCCGTGAGCCAGGCCAACAGTAAAGACAATTAGCAGCACCCCAACACCGGTTCCCAGTACGCTGACGGCGGTGCGTGCAGGTCGATGAGCAATATTTGAGAAAACCAGACTATCCATAGTTCGTTGTACGCGTGGACTGCGATCTTGAAGTCGACGCATCGCGTTCGGTACCGCCCGCCAGGTCAGCACGAGAAGTCCAACAGACGTCCAGCACACGATTGCGGCCTTGCGAACGAGAGCTAGCGCGACTCCGGCCGCCACCGGAAAACCGAGGGTTTGCAGGATGACTTCAGTGCCGCCTTCGTAAACTCCGATAGTGCCGGGAACGAATGCGAAGACAAAATTGATGACTTTGGTAAGCGATTCAATGATATACGCCTGCGACATGAACGACTGGAAGCCGAGCATTCGCAGGGCCAGATATACCTCGAACACACTCGCTAGATGGGCCAGTAGATTACAAACGATCATCCCGAAGAAAGCACCGGGATGATGCTTGTAAAAGTCGTAGACCTTCGCTTCAAGATGGGAGATGTGATGACGTCGTTTGAGAATTACTTTCGGACTGAGTCGGAGCTCTGCGAGTTGATCGATGAGCCATGTGAGAAGCATTACGCGTCGCCTGGCTGCAAAAGCAGTCGCAACGATACCTAACGCTGCGATCACAGCGATTCCCAATAAGACCCAATACACCAGCGGCGGCAGCCGGTAACTGAACAGCATTACGCATGCGCCGCTCATGATAAAGAATACGACCGAGAGGTTGTATATAAGGTTGTCGACGACGAGGGCCGGAACGCCGTAGGTTAGCGGCACGCGTTTTCTGAGTAGCGCGACTTTCGTAGCTTCGCCGAGCAGTGGGCCAGTAAAAGTAAGAAAACTGATCGACTCCCCACCGAGACGCGCCGCAAAAGCTTGCATGAAATTAAACCGACGATGCTCCGGAGGCACTGCCGCCCGCATCGCGATTGTTCTTAGTGCGTGTCGAAGCCCGTTCAGCCCGAGGATGGCGAAGAAACCAAAGCCGATGCGGAGCAGCGCATCGAAGATAGGCTGCACGCCGACTCGATTGATGACGTAAATTAGAAGACCGAGACCAAGAAGAAAAGCGAATCCTTGTAACCAGAAGAATGAGCGGCGGGAACTACTGGGTCCTGAAACATCGGCATCGGCGACTTCCTCGATTTCGTCAGCCTGCCAATTGGTTAAGAGCTCGTCTCCAGACTCCATCAAGGTGATGCAGATTCTCCAGTAGCTGTTATCTTCTGATTCTCCGGACGGACGGGCAGAAGCTCCTTCACCACGCGACCGGGAAAACGTCTAAAGCCCTTTTCCCACAATACCGGGACAGGCTTCCTATCATCGCGTAAATTTCCGGTTAATGCCAACAGCGTCGGCACGAAACTCAAGCTGTCGTACGGCTCTTCGATTTGTGAGGCCTTTGCAATCCCGGTTTTCTCACCGCCCGCAATCATGAAAACGGAATGCGTGGAGATACGGAAGAATGATCCGTGATTGCCGCCGGGATTAAACCCGCGTACGTCGAAGTTCCAATGATTGTTGGCAACGATCAAGAGATCTGCTTCAACGATCTCGCGTTGCCGTTTATTAAAACGCCGCATCAAGCGCTGATCTTCGGACAAATCGGGCGCGTCGGGCGACGTGCTTTCGATGGGGTGACGCGCGAGCTCTTCATGAAGACCGATGACGGCATTTGAATATTGAGTTCGATGAAGTGCACGTAACCATTCCACATCCGTGTGCCACTGATTCAGCCACCTCGCACGATCAGCAGTCGGAATCGCCAGCTGCGGATCTTCAAACACCTTGAGAGGCAGTCCTGCCCGCCACGACGCCAACGAAAACTTGATCCGTCCGTCTTCGTCCTGCGTAAGATTAGTAATTGGTTGATAGCGGAGACTCAACTCACCGTTGGGGTCTATCTTCGATAACAGCAATGCCTCTTTGCCGCCCCCACCATCTATCCAAATGACGTCGTCAGCGATACCGCTTTCGGGAAGCGTTTCGATCTGCGAAGCGGATATACGTGTAGCGATAATGTCGATCGGCCGGTTCGACACCCCTTGCTGAACGTTATTTGTAACGCTCAGTCCATGCAGAAGAGAAAAGTAGTTGAGGTGAACAAAACTGCGTTTGATATCGAGTGAACCATCCGACTGAAGAACGAAACCGGCAGGCGAAAGTCCGACCACGTAGTTCTGCAAGTGGTGGATCGTGTTTGGATCACCCATCGAAGTCTTCTGGATAACGGCTTCGATGATCATCCGCTGTGGAACAAACGTTTCGCGCTTAAGTGAAAGCAAGTTCTGAAGCGTGGTGATGTATTCAGTGTAAAGCCCTTCCTGCTTAGTCCACTTTTCAAGTTGGACAAAGATCCGTTTGGCGTCGTCGTCCAGACCCTTGTCCTGTTCTTCCTTAGTAAACTTCTTGGGTTGTGCCTCCCATATTCGTCGTTGTTCTGCGATTGCTCGTCGCAGAGCGCCAAGTTCCAGATTGATCTCCGTTACTACTTTTTCCCAGCCGGCCCTTCGGCGATCAATCGTGGCGAAGAAAGCCTCGGTTACGGCTCTACGAACTTCTGGGGTCAGATCCTTGCGCTGCAACTGCTGCAACATGATGTGAAGAAGGTTCACATCGCTGTCGCGCAGGTGAACAGAAGCGCGCTCATTTCCGTCGAAGTCGAGCACGGCGGTCGGATAAGTCGTACTTTGACCCTTGAGGTAATAGGTGTCGGGGGTCGTGGTGGTGATCAGAGGAACGAGCGGATTCACACCTTTGATCGAATACTCCAACATGAGCCGGCGCTTTGTGACGACATGGTGTCCACCTCCCGCACGGGTGCCCAGAAACTTCACTAGATTATAGCCCTGGCTATAAATGCGCTCGTCGCTGTTGAATCCGTGATCCGAGACGAGGACCAGTGCAGTTTCATTAGCGAGTGGCGTTTTTTGTATGGCGGTCCAGATCTCACCCAACATTGAATCGAGCTGCTGCAAGACGTACAGCTGCGACTGCCGGTCGTTGTTGTGGTGCGCCACGTGGTCGAAATCCGCAGTGAATAAATCCAGATAGTGAAGTTTTGGATTGGAGAGTTTTGCGATCATCTCCCGACGCATTTCATCGGTGAGAAAGTTGCGCAGCTCAAATCCCATCGTCCACTCATCAAACAGTTCTTTTGGCGGCTTGGCGAAACGCTTTTGAATTCCTGATTGAAGCGTCGCAAAACGCGGGTTCCGCTGTAGCAGCGATAATGTCATGTAATGCTCATCGTGAGGATACGCATCTGTGAGCAATGGCAGCTTTAAGGAATCGAGGAGTTCGACTGCCGGCATATCCACCCTTGCGCCCACGACTCCCGCCACATAAAACGGAATGAAGTTCAGATAGTCGTACGCGTAAAGCGAGTAGCGATCAAATTCTACGTTGCCTTTGATCTGAAGATGTTGACCGGTATCCAACAGCGACCATGATGGGGCAGACAAACTCATGCCGCGCACATAGAAGTTAGAAAGCCTGGTGCCGCGTTGATAAAAGATGTACTCGATCCACGGAAGCGCGCTTTTGCCTGTGCGTGGATCGCGCTGCTTTACCGACTGATCAACGAAGTCGTAGGGAAGTCCGTCACATTTCACTATAACGAGACGTCTCGGTTGTGCCGTAGTTAGCGAGGCAGCTAGTGCAATGATCAAAACGATCAGTGGTGAGGTTAGTAGTTGGGCAGTTGCTCGACTGTTAAGGAAGCCTCGCTTGATCAGATCCTGATTGCCGTTTGTCCTCCCTGACAGTCGGGTTACTGCACCGAGTGTGCAGCGTTGCATTGTCGCTCGAAGGAGTAGCCACAATCTTATGAGGCAGAGAGGCTGGCGCGGAAAGAAAAGCCGGTTCATTACTCTGGTTGGCCGGCCTTCATAGGTGAGCCACTAGATGACGATGCTGTGATAGATGGTCCCTGCTCGTTCGGTCGCTCAATATACAGTGCCGCTAGATCTCGCCAGCGTTTCTCAAATTCAGTGTTTTGAGAAATGCGCACGAGTTCGTTCTTCGCCTTCGGATTGCTAATACGCGACAGGCTGTCGAGACAAGCGCGGCGGATTTCTTCGTCGCGCGTCCGCGCAAAGATCTTAGCCGCAGCTATGGCTGCGGCGCCGCTAACTTGTGTTCCGTGATCGGCGATGAACTGTAAAGATCGCTTGACTTCGTCGACGTTGAACCCGACGTCGATTTCAGCTTTCGCTTTCGCCACTTGTTGTAAGAACTTCGTGTGGTGATCTAGCCGACGTGCGATATTCAAACGATCGACCATGTCGTCTGCGAGTTGTTCTCGATGCACATACTTGCCAAAAGTCAGAACATTCAACAAGCGAAAGCCAATTTCTGCCGTTGTTCCGTGTTCGAGCGGCACTAACTCAGCGCGGCGATCGCGCTCAATTCGCGCCGCGAGTCCCTTCGGATCTCGTGCGTAAGCGACCAGGGCAACGTATTGGCGACGCGCGAGGTTTATCTCAGCTTCCAAATCATTCTCGAACGGATTCAACGACACTCTTTCAAGTCGAGCATTCACTTCTGCGCGGAGTTCCGGATCCAGCGAATCAGTCAGAGCCAGCAACAATTTCAATTGCGCGTACGTTTGCAGTCGCGACGGCTGGTTGATATCCATGCCTCGGCGACCGGTAACGAAGTCGAACACGGTGCGACCGAGGAAGTAGGGTAAATTCCCAAACTTCGAAACTGACAGGAAATTCCGCGTTACGTCATTCAGGACACGGCGCGACATCTCACGCTTCTTCGGGTTGTAGCCGTCACGAAAATCGACGAGCAACATTGGAATGCGCGGATTGTCGAGACCGTAAAGCGCAAGCGGTATCAACTCAACCGCCCGTGCGCCCGGTGCGCCTCTTTCAACAGGACGATTCTCTTCATCAACGTAACGAGTTTCAACGAAGCCATTCCAATTCAGCAGACGCTTGTCGTCCCACGGGTTTGCGATATTCAAAAACCGACCGTTGTATTTCGTTCCACTGAACTTCGCCAGATCAGATTTCGCAACCCAAACCAGCGCATGAGTGGCGCTGCCGTCAGGCATCAACAACGGTTCGAATCGAAGTGAAGCGGCCTCGGCTTGCTGGCGCAACAGTTCCCAATTGTGTCCCCGAGAATCCTTGATTGCAGTCGACTGCTTCTCGTAATACTTCTGAAGATTGGCGTCGTCTACAATGCCGCCAAACATCTTGTCAGTCAGCATCAAGCGCGCCTGCATTTCAGCCATCTCGCTTTCAGAGAACGCCGACTGTCCGCTGAGAGATTGATACAGGGTCAGGACAGAAATTGCTCGAATGATGTGCGACTTCCGGTAGTCGTTAGCATTTCGACGGTAAGTACTGGTCGATGCTTTTACGGCGATGCTGTAAGGATCAAGCAGCACGTTCTGAAGCGCTGTCCAGAAAATCTTTTCCCAGACCACGTTTTCGGGCGCCGCAAAGTCGAATGCCGGCGGCGGCGGCTTTTGCGAAACGCTGTTCTTGTTCCCGATACGCGTATAGAAGAAGGGAATTGCAGCCGCGACTCTTTGCTTTATGGTTGGGCGTGTATAAGTGAGCGGCCAAACGTAGCGCAGCCGATCATTCTCTGGATTCTGATCACCTAGTGTGTCTTTGAGAATTGAGACTAGGGGTACCCATTCCGCCTCGGTTTCGGACGGCACCCCAAGTAGTTTGGCATGGACTGTTATCAGTTCGCCGCCGCCCGCGACATCGATTTTCTCGAGTCGCATGAGCTGCGAAACGTCGGGCGTTGTCGCCGCCTGCGGTGGACCAGTTTCCTGGCCCTTAGATACGATCTGCGCCAGCGGGGAAATCAGGAGCAGGATCGAGAGACAAACGGCTAGACGCGAGTTGCGTATAGTGGGAATCTTCATCGCTTGCTTCAGGGCGTTAAGCCGAGCAGGAGTTTCCGGGCACCTGAGTAATTTCTCCTGCACCCCTGATTCTTTAGATCAATCTAGTTACGCAAAAACCTCGTGCTGGTCCCCTGTCGAGCAACATGCGTGCCTCGGGATCCGGAACACAATATACCAAAAGTTTAGGTCAGACTGACGCATTTCAATTCGGGCTTATGATGGATTCCGGATTGAAACATTGCCGATTCCGATGCCCGTCGTCTGGCAAACAGTTGCCGCCTATTTCTGTTGTGCGGTGGAACCCTCTAATTCTTTGGCATCTCGAGGTGGTGGAGGCTGCCAGCCGTTTCGTTCGAGGAGGCTTAGGCCGTAGCGAATTGGTACTGCGAAATTTGACGCCTGACTTTCCGTGAAGACGGCAAAATTCACGCCGATAACGCGGCCGGATGGTCCAAAAAGTGGGGCTCCGGATCCACCTTCGGCGGTTCGTGCGTCGTAAGCGATACGCCGAACGTCGAGGTCAGTGATGCTGCCCTGAGTCGTCGCGGGATTGATACGTCTCGTTTCGGCAAGATGGCCCAGTATTGCTTCAAGTGATCCATAACGTTGCTGGATGCTGCGTGATTCCGCATCATCGAGTATCGCGAGCAGGCGGTCAGGGCCGGATGGGTAGCCCATCATGACGACAGTCTTGCCGACGGCCACTGCATCTGGATCCGTTTCTAGTGGAAGCACGGAGATCTTCTCGGGGACCTCAGTAACGTCGAGTAGACAAATGGCAAGGTCATCTCGCGAAGCAGCAGCTTTGAATTTTAGGACTATGGGTTGGGGCAGCTCCGGAAAGTAGGCGGTCAGCTTTTTCAAACGAGGTTGTCCGCGAACGCTGTTGCCAATGCCTTGCGCCTTGTCGTCGGCAAGCCAGGGCTGAACAATGTGGCGGTTAGTAATTACAAAGCCATTCCCGACGTGAAAACCTGTGCCGACGAATTCGAATTCAGCTATTGATCCGTTGCCTTCAGGTGTCAGTGTGCCTGGTTCCCCGCTTTGGATAACAGCGCCGCTTTCGCTTGTTTGCGCTTCGGGATTACGCAGCGGCCGACCGGTTCCGGATTCAACGTAATAGAACGAACCGGCGATCAGGCAAACCCCACTTCCGAAATCGCTGCGCAACTTCACGGCCAACGAAAGACTATCGCGGATTTCTTTATTTGATCGGCCAAGATCCGAAAGCTGATCGTTTGTTTTCTTGACCTGATCTTTCATCTGGCCCAGAGCCGCTTTCTGCTCGTCGATCAGACGCCGGCTTCGCTGCATTTCCTTGTACATTGAGAAGCCGATATAGAGCACACCGCCAACCAACAAAAGCGCCATTGCTAAGGTGACCAGTTTCGTGCTGGGCTTAATTTCGCGCACGAGCTCGCGCGTAAATTCCCGCAGGAATACCTTCGCATCGTCTCTTCTGGCTGTAGCCGCTGACTCGATTGCCGCCGCTTCGATGAAGGGAGCGACATGCGTTTCGCGTGCACCCTGGGGAATTACTGCTGGCAAGGAGCCGACGCGAAAAAACTGTAGCGACAGACCGGAGTGATCAAGACGAATGTCATCACCGTCACGGATTTCGGCGCCCTCTTCGAGCGCTTCACCGTTCTTAGTCGGCTTTAACGATTCTTTGAAATTCGCGACGCGGTACGAACTGCCATAGCGAGCCAATTCAATTACGACTGAATTTGCTACGTCTTTTGGTAGGCTGGAACTTCTTAGGCGAAGTTCGCAATCTTCAGTGGTACCGATGCGTATCCGGTCGTCCGTGAGGATTTCGGTGTGCCTGTCTTCGCCTGACGAAATGTGAATGACCAGGCCGCTTGCCATAAATCGACTGTCTAAAAACCGCCTTTACTTCTAATGGGAGTCAGGCGCCTTCGCCTGTTGACGTCATTCTACAATGAAGTTTGAGGAAACGGTTAACCAGAAATGGGATGGATCTTACTGGGAGCGCGGACGTCTCGTCCGCAACCGCGTCGTCAGACGCGCAGATTTATTCGCGCTTCGCGCTCAGTAGCGGACGAGACGTCCGCGCTCCCAGTATTTGTCGTCAGTTCTTTGAAGTCTGGCGGTTCGCCCCGATGTACTTCTCAAACCAATCAAGGTTCGCTTTCATCGCGGCCAGTTGCATCTTCGGCTCGATTGGCCCATGCGGTTGGCGCGGAAGTACCAGCATTCGCGTCGGCACGCCTTTCACTTTCAGAGCATTGTAAAACTCGTAGCCCTGCGAGATCGGAACGCGAACGTCAGCATCACCGTGTTGGATCATCGTCGGCGTCACGACGCTCTTCACGTTGAAGATTGGTGAGTGCTTCTGATAGAGGTCCATTATTTCGTAGAACTGCCCGCCGAAATAGTCAGGGATAAACGCCGGAATATCTGCGGTGCCGTTGAAGCTCATGAGGTTTGTGACAGGCGCACCGGCTGACGCTGCTTTGAAACGATTTGTCTGCGTCACGATCCAGGAGGTCATGAATCCACCGTAGCTCCAGCCCATCACACCTAACCGCTCCGGATCCGCGACGCCCATTTCGATCACTCTATCAACCCCGGTCATCAGATCCTGATAATCACCAAAGCCCCAGTCCTTCAGATTCGCGCGACGGAATTCGACGCCATAGCCACTCGATCCACGTGGGTTGGGACGCAGAATCGCATAACCACGTGCGGCCATCGTAGCCAGCGGGTAAACGCCGCGACCGCCAATGAAAGCCTGTTGAAATACGCCGGCTGGCCCGCCGTGGACGTTTAGGATTAAGGGCACACGCTGACCGGCTTGATATCCGACTGGGTAAGTCAGTAGTCCTTCAATCTGTTTTCCGTCTTTCGACTTCCAGGTAATGACTTCAGTGCGACCTACAGGCGGCAGCTTCAGATCGCGATTTGCGCTGCTGATTTGCACAGGCTCTAAGTTTGCCACTGGTGACACGAAGACTTCCGCTGGTGTGTCTGAAGTCTGCCGAACCATGCCGAACATAGTGCCGGTACGATTGAGATTGGTGCCGCCATAAACAGCTGTGGTGGTCTTAATCTCGTCGATGCGGTTGGCCGCGACATCTATCACGTAGAACTGCGTGCCGGTTCCTTTCGCTTCCGTGAAATAAATGCGTTTGCTGTCAGCAGACCATCCTGCGATAGCGGGCCCGCCATCGTACGAGGCCGCGAGAGTTTTCGGTTGCCCTCCCGTTGTGGAGAAGATTTGGATGAGACCGCTCTGTGCCCATCGCGGCGGATTATCGCTAACCAGAATCGCGATTGATTTTCCGTCATGCGAATAAGCCGGAGAGCTTTCAGCGGCAGGTGTATTTGCGAGCACGGTAACGTTGCCGCTAGCAACGTCAACGATTGAAACGTCTCCCGTGGTCCAGTCGTTTGCAACTGGCGTCTTAGTGTGACTGAAAGCAATGCGTGAACTATCGCCTGACCAATCAAAGTCACTCACATTGTAATTAGCACTAGTCAATTTCTTCGGTTCACGTTTACCGTTTCCATCCTGCTGAACGCTGATCACGTAAAGCCGCGACATCTTGAGGTTTTCATCCGCCCAACGAAAGTCGTTCTTCGCTCGATCATTCTTTTCTTCGTCTTCAGTTTTCGCGTCGGTCATCGTGAACGCGATCGAGCGGCCATTCGGAGCCCAATCAAAATTGCCAACACCTGTCTTTACCTCAGTCAATGGTTCAGCCTCGCCGCCGTGGATGCTTAGCAAGTAGAGATTGTTCTTGTTGTCCTTGCGATTGGAGGTGAAGGCGATCCAATTACCGTCCGGCGACCATTTTGGATTCGTCGAGGACCTGTCGCCGAATGTCAGCTGAAAATTCTGTTTGGTTTCGAGATTCGCCATCCAGATTTGCGTGACGTATTCACTCTTGTCGGCAGTCGTCACTGCCTCAGATACGGTGTAGACGATGCGCTTCGCGTCGGGTGAGACCCGCGGTGAACCGACCGCTTTGACCTTGATCTGAAGTTCTGGCTCCCATGTTGTTTGTGCTGCGACGGCAGAAGCGAAGAGGACGACGAGAATACAAGCTGACAATAGGGATTTCATGACAGTTCTCCTGATTGGAAAAGAATGGTTGGCGAAGTTGTTTCTGGTATTTCCGAGAGCGGAAACTTATATAGCGCGGTAACGAAAGTCAACCTTTGGTTTCTATTCAGTACCGTTCGCGGTAGCGGATGGCCAAGACCCATGTAGCACACCTAGCATGTGTCGAAGGATAGTTCTATTCAGGGCCGTTAGCGATAGCGGATGGCCACCGTTGCGTTTCATTCCGCTAGATTTGTTAAAGGCTCAAAATTTCGCGTTCTGTAGATATCACTCTCAGCTCATCACTGTGGTTTTGGCACCTCTCGACCGCGTGGCCGCATCCGAATCATTGTTCAAAACCTCAGGATTCGCGAGGAACATTTGTTCCTGGAATTAACGATACAGCGACTTCAATCTTCGCAGCCGATGGGAGTATGACGATAATGAGAGCAAGACCTTTCCATGTGCTTATAGCATCCTTTTCATTGATCCTCTGCCTTCTACCGAGCTGGACCAGGGCGCAGAATCAACTTCCTATACGGCACCCTAACGCCGCTATTAGAGCCGATGGCTGGCGTATCCCAGGCAGAGACACGATGTCGACAATTGCCAAGGTTGAGAACATCAAGCTCAATGACGTCGCAGTGAAGGGATTTCTCTTGACCTCATCCGACGAACAAGAACCGATCGTTACAGTTGAATTATATTCGCTTGACTCAAACGGCAACCTTAAAATTCGCAGCGAACTATGTGGTGTCAGAGCGCTTAGTGTTTACGAAGTTAACGAACAACGGTTCGCCTACATAGTCGGTTTCGTACCCATAGAGATTGCGAGCAACGGGGTCCGCATCAGCCAAGGCACCGCTTTCACGCTGTATTACTACGATGAGGATGGCAATGGCAGTTTTGAGACCCGTACGGGGAGTGGGTCCTTACGCTTGCCAGAGTGGGCGACAGCAAAGGGTAGGCGTGGTCAGTAACTCCTGTGACGGAACGAACTTTTCGGTCGAAGTGAGTAATTGTGGAGAATCTGGATCTTGCGCCCTGGCCATCCGCTACTGCGAACGGTACTGAATAGAACGTCTTGATAGACACCGCAAAGATGCAGAGATCGCAGAGGCTCGCAGAGACATATCTATTCCATCATCTCCACCAGATGCCGCCGATGCTCGGGAGCAGGGAAGGGATCAGGCCAGAATTCGAGCAGCTTATTAATCTTTGAATCTGAGATCGAGAAGAACGAAATTGCGCGACCGTGCTGAACTCCGTCGGTGACCAAAACGTCGCTGACGGCCTCGTCGCCATCGACAAGGATCCGGTTGATCGTGAACTTCCAAATACCGTGAGCCGGATATTCTTGATTCATTCTGCCGAAGTTTGCACGCCCGCGAATCCGTTCGCCTGATTGCGGCCACTCCAATACGAAATCATCGCTTAACACTTCGCCGACAGAAGCGAAGTCATTCGATTCCATCAAGGACCAGAATCTTCTTATGACATCAATGGTGGACATTGTGACTGACTTCCTCCTATTCAGTACCGTGCGCGGTAGCGGACGGCCACTGCTCAACGTCGTGAACAAAGGTGCTGCTGATATCGAGCGATGAGTGGCGGCCGTCCGCTACCGCGCACGGTACTGAATAGCACGCCGTGTCGTCTCGTTCAACGGTACTGACTAACGACCCACGGAAGCGTCGTGTTAGCATCGAACCCGATGTCAGAAAGAGTCTTTATTGATGATTGCGAAGAGCTGCAGGAACTCGCACCTGTCGCGACGGCGCCAATTCAGTACCACGTTTTTGTCTGCACGGGTAAATCTTGTTCGAAGGTCGATAGCGAGAAGGTTAAAGATGCTTTCGAAAAGGAACTGAAGTCGCGCGGCGTTCTTTTTGGGAAAGAAAAGAAAGGGAAGAACCCGAAGGGCAGTATTGTGTTGACGGAATGCGGCTCCGTTGGGTTTTGCGCGATCGGTGCTGCCGTGATGGTCTATCCCGATGGTGTTTGGTACGCGCAGGTGCGAGAGGATGACGTACCAGAGATTATCGAAGAACACCTCATGCACGGCCGCGTTGTGGAAAGGTTGGCGCTATTAAAGATCCCTAACTAAGAATCCACAGATTACGCTGATTACACAGATTAAAACTTTAGAAAGCTAAGTTGGATTGAAAAGCTGCGAGTGAACCTCGGTAGCCTAGACATGCAACATAACTGCTTGACTACTAATCTGTGTAATCTGCGTAATCTGTGGATATTCTTCGTTCTACCCTGCACGTGCCGCTTGCTTAGGCTTCCACCGTAATACCGGCTTTCTCGCCGCCGCTGCTTCATCCAGTCGACCAATGCGCGTGTTGTGAGGAGCGTTCAAGACAGTCTCCGGCTCTTCCAGTGCCTCTTTCGCTATCGAACGCATTGCTGCAATGAATTGATCCAACTCCTGCCGTCCAACTGACTCGGTCGGCTCGATCAGCATTGCTCCCTGAACAATCAACGGGAAGTAGATCGTCGGGGGATGGAAGCCGTAGTCGATGAGCCGTTTCGCGATGTCTAGTGTATGAACACCTTTTCGCGATTGGCGCTTGTCTGTGAAAACGACCTCGTGCATCGGGGGGTTGTTGAATGGTTTGTCGTAATCGGAAGTAAGGGCGTGCGCAATGTAGCGAGCATTGAGCACGGCTGCTTCGGTCGCCTCCCGCAGCCCATCATTGCCGTGCGTTAAGGTGTACGACAGAGCGCGCAACATCATGCCGTAGTTACCAAAGAATGCCTTCACGCGGCCGATCGATTTTGGCTTGGCGTAATCAAGTTGATGCGCGTCACCGTGCTTCACAATTCGTGGGACCGGAAGAAACGGTTCGAGTTCCTGAGTGCAGCAGCATGGTCCACACCCTGGACCACCGCCTCCGTGCGGAGTCGAAAATGTCTTGTGCAGATTCAGGTGGATTACATCGACGCCCATGTCGCCGGGTCGTGCAACACCGACCAGAGCATTCATGTTCGCGCCGTCCATGTACACTAGCCCACCTGCGTCATGAACAATCTGGCAGATCTGTTTTATGTTTCGTTCAAACAGGCCGAGAGTGTTCGGATTCGTGAGCATTAACCCTGCGACGTCGCCGTGCGCGCAGAGTTCGTGCAGGTGATCGAGATCGGTCAAACCCTCGGCGGTTGATTTAATCGTCTTTACTGAAAAGCCTGACAGGTGTGCCGACGCCGGATTCGTGCCGTGCGCCGAATCAGGTATCAGCATCACGCGACGATTTGCGCCTGCCGCGCCGTCACGCGAATCGATGAACGCGCGGATGATCATGATGCCCGTCATCTCGCCGTGAGCTCCAGCCGCCGGCTGCAGTGAGATTCCAGGCAAACCCGTTATCTCAGCGAGGTGTTGCTGCAATTCGTAAATCACTTCCAGGGCGCCTTGTGCGTCTTCCGCTGGCGTCATTGGATGGAGATTCGCGAAACCTGCTATCCGCGCGACCTTCTCGTTGAGGCGTGAGTTGTACTTCATCGTGCACGAGCCCAATGGGTACATGCCGAGATCAATTGAGTAGTTCCACGTCGACATCCGAACGAAGTGTCGAATCACGTCGACTTCACTGACTTCTGGCATGCCTTCCAGGTTGTCATCGCGGTGAAACGAGGCCGGGAGCAGGTCGTTCAGCGGCGTCTCATCGACGTCGAGAGCAGGCAGACGATATCCGATGCGACCCTCTTGCGAGCGTTCGAATATCAGCTGTTCATTAGGGCTGATGTGGCTAGTTACTTTTGTTATTCCTGAATCCATTCTTGTCCAGTTAGGTTCACCCACGAGTTCAGTACCGTTCGCGGTAGCGGACGGCCAACACTCAAGATTGAGGGCGGATTGAGTCTGGGCCGTCCGCTAC
>DATIBJ010000243.1:0-19939 GCA_035457565.1 Pyrinomonadaceae bacterium
CTAAACACACAGTGAGGAACAGCTGTAGGTCGAGGACCCGATCCTTATGAGTCCAACCGGCTAGACTAATCTTGATTCCGCTTTTGAAACCGGCGTCGTAAGGAACAATTGCGACCTGTTTCGCGTCAGCCAAACGCAATGAAGCTTCTTCAGCACCCGACTTAACGATGATGTCGCCGGCTGCGGACCCCACCATCTTCCACTGCGCAGTGCCTGCAAGAACACTTATCGCGAGATCCGTTTTGTTTAGCGAAACGGTCGTGCGCTTTCCAGCAATGACCCAGCTGTCACCTTGCTGCGTCACCTTCACATTCATCGCTCCCCATTGTTCTCGCGAAGGCTGTTGGGGAGCCGCGGTCGAGGACAGAATCAACAGAAGGAGAATGCTTGTCGCGAAGCGCATTAGTATGTTTTAGACCTTTGGAGTGCGCCGACCTGTCGGCGCTTTGGCCAAAGCGGTGTCAGGTCACCGCACTCCAAAGAGTAAGTTTCGTCGATCAGTTGTTTCGACGGCTGGCAACTTGGACACGGTCGCTACGATTTGCGGATCTGTGTACTTGTCAGAAGCACGTCGCAAGAGTGAATACAACATCTGCGGTGGCCATTCGCCGAGTTGTTGATATGACCATTTCTTTTCGCCAAAGGCGAACGGCGTTAGGAAGTTTAAGGCGTTGCGAATACTTCTTCCGTCTCGCGTCTCGTAATGCCAGAGATCAACGTCAACGTTCTCGCCGAGTCGCGCCAGCAACATCAGACCATCGAGATTGCCGACGCTATAACTCCAGGCTTTGGTTCGGGCTAACTCCAGCGGCTGTCGCCCATCAGGTTCAATCTGCAGAGCGATGCGTTTTTGTTTTGCCGTTTCCAATACTTTACGAGCGGGTTCTCGACGGCCCAGAAACAAAGCGAAGGAAACTACCTGGACATCGTAGTAAGTGCCGTGATTGTTCCTGGCTGCTGATTCGTCCATGCCATTCTTGCTTTCAAGCATCCACTGCAGAAACTGAGTGAACCAGTTCTCCATTCCGCGCTGGTCCGCTTCAGTCCAGGATTTCGCGCCCCGCAACAAACCGATTGCATCAACAACGCGCGTCAGCCCACGCGTTTCGATTAAGCCGATGCCTCTGCCGGTGGTGATTCCGGGAATGCCCTGCGCATACTCGAGGTTTGGATTCATGCGCGTGTCCATGTTGAGGAAGAATGCGCGCATTAATTCAGTGGCTTTCGCGGCGTACTTCTCCTCATGAGTAAAGAAGTAAGCGAGTGCGAGCGTTTCCACTGCTGCTTGCATTTGATCAAGCACGCGGTGGTTGTTGATTTTGTCTATCTCGGGATTACGTTCACCATCGCGACGAATGTAGGGCAGGCCTGTTGAACTCTTTGGGTCGGGCCAAAAGTAAGGCGCCTGACTCATGTAGTCGCGCTTATCACCACTGGGCGGGGTAACTGTTTTGGTTGTGACCGAGAATGGACCAGCGCTGAGCGCTTTCTCAGCGTCAACATGCAGTTTCGACAAAGCAGCTTCTGTTTTCTTATCGCCGGAGTTGATGCGCTGTCTGGTGGCGACTAAATCGTTAGCGTCCAAAAGAAAAACCCTTGGAGATCCTGGTTCGAGCTGCGCGAGTGTCGTTAGTTGAATGCAGATAATTAGAAACAGAGTCGCAAAAGGGCGCAGTCGGGAAGGGGGCAAGCGGTCGATATGCTCAAGTTGCTGAGGTGACAATGAGCGCGCCCCCGCTAATGTCACAATAAAAGCCTGTGGAAAATGAATAGAGTTTCTCATCGGGATTTAGCGGGGGCGCGCTCCTTGCCGCTACCTGATCTTGAACACCATGCCGCTTGCCCCCTTCCCAACTGCACCTAATTACGTTGTAGACGATGCCCGCTTGCCCGCTTACCAACTGCAATTAGTTATTAGCAATCGGCGTCAGAATCACATGAAACAATCGCATCAACTCTCCACCCTTTATCTCCACGGGTCTCACCGCAATTTCGTATTTGCCTGGCGCTAGTTTGATTCGGCCCACGGTCACTGTCGCGGCGGTGGGTTCGCTTGCCGTCGGAACCACAACAGCCTGAAAAGTTTGCGGTCCAATCGACACCGAATAACTACCGCTATTCTCTTTTGAGGCCGTTGTGTACTTCAAAGACACTTCGTATTCAGCTGCCTCATTCGTACGCACCTGCCAACCAACCCACTCTTTTGGATCCCGCCATTCCATTACGTACGCACGCGCTGCTTTGCCGTCGCCGTATCGAAGTCCGGCACCATGCAGTTCGCCATCGAAGGTGCGCAGAACATTCGGCTGAATACTTGTTGCGAGCAAACGAACCGGATTCGCGCGAATCTCACCTGCCACTTCGAGAACTATCACCGTGTCGGCTTTATCAGACGTCGTAAGTGGGACCCGGATAGTTACATCACTGTCGTTGAAGCGTCGTGTGCGCAACGAACGTTTACCAGGATCAGCAAGCAGGTAGGCAGCGGTGAGTTTGTTCTGCAAACCTCCCACCACCAGTTTGCCATCGCGTGGCCAGTCGAAGACGTGAAGATAGATCTTGCTTCCCTTGCGCACCGACTCACCCCAGGGCTGAACGGGTAGCGGCGTTCGTTCGGTTCCATAAATGCTCTCGCCATTCGCAGCTAACCAGCTACCGATTCCGCGCAAAATCGTTTCATCCTTTACATCGATCAGACCTTCGCCGGTTGGACCAATGTTCATCAGAACGTTGCCACCGCGCGCCGCAGCCTTAGCCATCAACTGAATGAAATGCGCTACCGGTTTATGGCTGCTGTCGTGTTTGTGGTAACCATAAGATTCGTTCGTCGTGGGAATCGTCTCCCAATCGCCTTCCGTTGGAACGATTTCGGCAGCGCGATCGCCAGTGTTCTTGTAATCACCAAATGAATAGCCACGACCACGTGCAAGACGGCCGTTGATTACGACGTTCGGATCCGCTGCTCTAACGGCTTTGAGGATTCGAATATTCTCTGAGAGTGGAAGTTTCGATGGAGTGTCGAACCAAAGAATGTCTGGTCGATAGTTTTTGAGAAGCTCGAGAATTTGCGGTATTGCCTTTTCATCAACGTAGCGTTGCGCCTTGGGCAACAGTTCCGGATGCAGATCAAACCACTGTGTTCCGCCATGTAAACCTTTGTCGCCTCCTGGGTTTGAATAATCCCAATCGTTACCAGGCGCGTCAGGATGTTCCCAATCGAATGCGTGGGAATAATAGAAACCAAAGCGAATGCCGTTTCTGCGAGACGCATCTGCTAACTCGCGCATCGGATCCCGTTTGAAGGGCGTTGCTTCACGAATGTTGTAAGGCGTCACTGATGACGGATACATCGCAAAGCCATCATGATGCTTCGCGGTGATGATCAGATATTTCATCCCCGCCGCTTTTATGAGTTTCACCCACGCATCGGCGTCAAACTTTACTGGATTGAAAACCGACACGACCCTTGAGACATACTCAGCACGCGGGATTTTCTGAATCCGCATCAGATGTTCGGCGTAACCTCGAAATGGTTTGCCATTCCACTCACCGCCTGGAGTTGAGTAAACGCCCCAGTGAATGAAACAACCGAACTGCGCCTCACGCCACCACGCGATACGCTGATCGTGAGTCTTCATCGACGCGGTCCACCAGCCTTTAACGGCTTCTTCAATCGCCTTCTCGTCGCGCGCGTTCGCCTCAGCTGCACCTGCAAGTTGCTGCGCGGCAACCGGACAGCACATAACCAAACCGACAACAACAATGCCAATCAGTTGGCTCAAACTGTGATCGATCTTTTGCATTCCACCTCGAAAGATTAAGAAGCTCTGATCAAGTGACCCACACTGCCTGCCATTCAGTAGCGTGCGCGGTAGCGGATGGCCAAACTCAAGCGGCGATATTCGCAGCAGCTGTATCCTGAGTTTTGGCTATCCGCTACCGCGCACGGTACTGATGAATAGCGGACCGCACAAATTCAGCGATTGTGCCGGCAGCGGCTAAACAGTTGTTTAGGGGATCTGACCGCTACTTGAAGCCTTCCAAAGTCAAGTCACGTTTTGCGAATAAGAACGAACTAAAAAACAAAGCGCAATCCAAATTGTATCTGCCGTGGCGTCGTGCCCTGGGCCAGCGCGGTAATGCGTCCTGGATTCGCCGCATTGATCGTCAGCGCCGACGGCACATCCCAGTTTTGAATATTGAACACATTGAACATCTCCATCCGAAACTGTAGCTTCATGTCTTCCTTGATCGGAAAACTCTTGAACAACGACAGGTCCGTATTGAAGACGGCCTTTCCACGCAGCACATTTCTTCCAAAGTTCCCGAATGTTCCTACGGTAGGAATGGTGAACGCACAGGGATTAAACCAGGTCAATCTCGTGCGTGTTTGAGCCGCCGCCCGACCCGGGTTTGGGTCGGCGACCGTTCGCTGACAAGCAGGATCAGGATTCGCCGGAACTGGTCCGGGTGCATATGGATCTGCGATTACGTTGGGCCGCATGTAAGTGCCGGGAGCGCTCGGCGCGCTGCCGCGCAGATTTGCGATATCACCAGTCACCTGAAGATTGAATGGCTGGCCTGTGCGTGTCTGTAGAATGTAGTTTGCTTGCCAGTTACCGAGCACCCACGAAGCCGGTCCATCCTTTACCCACCGTTTGCCCTTTCCAAAAGGCAACTCATAAACGGTGGCCCATGACAGGAAGTGGGTTATGTCGTAAGACGATACTCCGCGACCGCTGCTCGGATCATGATAATTCTGAAGCGTTGATCCACCACCGGGGCCATTTTCTACATTAAAGTACCCACTTCCGGTGTCAATCGACTTGCCCCAGGTATATGAAAGCAGGGTACTGAAGCCGTTCGTAAACCGCCGTTGGAATGTTGTCTCCAGCGCGTTGTAGTTGGATGTACCTTTACTCAACGTATAGTTCAGAGACGCACCAACCCAGGGCATTGGCCGCAGGGCGTCGATGACTGAACTAGCTGTACCGGCAGGTGAAGCCTGACTAGCGGTGTTGGCTAACCCTGAGTAAGGCAATCGTCCATTCTTACTACCTACGTAAGCCACTGACACCATTACCGCGCGACTCAGTTCACGTTGAACCTCAAAGTGCCACTGGTGTGAATAAGGATCTTTGTAATTAGGATCATCTGCGAAGCCGCTGATGTTCCACGGAGTCGTGGTCGGAAGCGGCGTAGCGAACCCCTGTGCCTGCGCCTGAATGATATTGACGAACGATCCGTTGATGAAACTGGCGCTAGTGTTCGCCGTTCCGGCAAACGCGGTGGCGTCCGGCCAAACTGTCGACTCCAGATCGTTCTGCGCATACTGACTGCGCGCCGGCAAAGCATCCCAATACAAGCCATATCCCGCACGTATTACTGTTTTTGGATTCAGTGACCAGGCAACGCCGATTCGTGGACCGATATTATCTTTCACCGGAGGCGGCGCAAAAAACTTCTGACCGGCAACAACGACATTATTGAAGTGCGCGTCGTTCTTAAACGCATCTGGAATGCAGGGAGCTTGTTGGGCGACACTGCAGAAAGGTGGCATCGTTTCCGCGCCGATAATCCACTTCTGCCCGAACAGATCGAGGGCGTTCCAGAGGCGGCCATCTATCGTCTTTGGTTGGTTGAGATAATCGTATCGAAGTCCAAGCGTCAGCACGACATTGCGGCTAACACGCCATTCATCCTGCCCGTACGCGGCCCACGATGAATACTTGAACTGCACTGGACCACCGTGCAGTGTCGGCAATTGCGCCTGGAAGTTATCGGGGAAGCCGAGTAGTGCGGATGCCAGCGAAAGACCAGTCGCAGTCGAAGTTGCAGGATTCCGCGTCTGCTCATCACTGAAGTTGTATCGTTGGAATGTATTGAGCTGAATTCGTTTTGCTTCGATATACCAGGCGCCAAACTTAAAATTGTGGTTTCCTCTGAGCCAGCTGATGTTTGGCGTAACACTCCAATTGGGATTCTCTCGAAGAGCTTCTCCCCGCACACCAAAATCGGCACTGCCGCCAGCGGTCCAGTTCGCTAGTCGAACGAGCAAGCCTCCATATTTTTCGATATCGAGAAACCCGAGTGCGGCCAAAGGCTCGGTTCCCAATTCGTGCTGGTTCTGCTGACTCGCATCAACACCCGGTCGTCCTGCATATCCAGCTCGCACATCGAGAACTATGTTTGGCGTGAAGACGTGCGTCCACCCGCCACCATAGTTTCTGCCCTTCGAACCGCCACCCGTAGAACCGTTTTCACCGATCGGATTGAGCACGCTAACGCGATGCTCGGTATATCGAAAGAAGATATTGTCGTTGTCGAACAACCGGTGATCGATTCTGATTTGATATCCGTTCGAGTTGTTGGTCGTGGCGCGATTCTGCGCGAAGTTGCTGTTCGGATCACCCGTAAAGTTTGGCGCCGTAGAGTACTTCAAAAAGAAGTCCTGCATCGGCTTGAAAATCAGCGCCTGCGGAATCTTGGCACACACCGAGCCGATTGTCTGGTCCTGTTGCTTTTGTGCGTTCACGGGGAGGGGATTTCCCGCCGCATCACAGCGAAACTGATCTCTGACAAAGCCACTTCCGACCTGCCGCGTTGAGTATGGGTTGAATATGGTTCGTCGCGGATTAAATATAGAGGTGTTAGTGAAGTCTCCATTTAACTCAGCGGCTGTCGGTACATACGATTGGGCCAGTGTCGGCTGGGTATAGCGCCATCCGTCGTAGCCGACAGCAAAGAAGGTGCGGTTCTTAAAGATTGGCCCAGTGAGAACACCACCGAACTGATTTTGACGGAATGGTAGAGGCTTATCTGGCACGCGCTGGCCCGGTTTGCATCGCGCTGTGGTGCAGACATCAAAACTATTACGCGCGTCAAAAGCATCATTACGGACATATTCAAAAGCAGAGCCATGAAAACTGTTCCCGCCTGACTTGGAGACCATGTTCATAACACCGCCGCTGGCCCCCCCGAACTCGGCCTTTGCATCGTGGCCGACTACTTTGAACTCCTGGACCAGGTCGATGTTTGGAATGACGATGTAGTTCGGCCCGCGAATGTTTGTATTAATAATGCCGTCGTAGAAGTAAAGCTTCGAGCGATTCAGCTGACCATGAAAAGAAGGGTCAGCGAACCCCGATCCGGGAATACCAACGTTACCTTCGACTCCGCCGATGCTTCTGTTTTGAGAAGTCGACACAGGTGTCACACCTGGAGTTAGAGTCAGTAGCTGAGTAAAGTTTCTGCCGTTGAGGGGCAAATCTTCCACGGCTCTCTGATTAATGACTGTGCCCAGTTCTGTCGTCGTTCTCTGCACGACTTCATTTTCAGCGGTGACTTCCACCGTTTCTGACACTTCACCTAAAGTCAGCTGCAGATTCTGCGTGATGGTTTCACTCACGCCCACTGTGAACGGCGCTGTTTGCAGGCCTTTGAAGTTCCGCATCTCAACCCGCAACACATAACTACCCGGCTTAACATTGATGATGGTGAAGTTACCTCCGTCATTCGTCTTCACCTCGGTTTCGATCTTAGTGGCTTGATTGATCAGTTTGACCATCGCGCCAGGAAGGGCGCTGCCGTTTGGATCGGTGATGGTGCCGTTTACTTCACCTGTTGAGGTTTGGGCGATAATGAGCGATGCGGATAGAACGAGCAACAGGGTTGCCGCAAGAGCACGTAGGTTCATGGCTGGCCTCCGCGAGAAATCTTTAGCGCTGGTTACTCATTGCACCTGATGGCCGCTTGATGTTTTTTGGCCGACTCGCCCTATAGCCGAATTGAATCGATAAAGAGAGAAAAAGCGTCCGACGCAAAAGCTCCGGACGCTTTATCAATGTTAGAAGTTAACTCTAATCGACGCCTGCATAACGCGCGGTGCACGAGCGGACGTCGGCGTGCCAAACGTGCTGGCTGTTTGCAGCAGCTTGCCAAATTGCGGCCCGCCACAAACATTCGCCGCTCCCGTTATCGGAGTAAATCCGGCCGGACAGTTTCCATTGACCTTAGCGGCAGTCGTGGTGTTGATACCAAAGGCTGCTGAACCGTTGATATCTCTAAAATTAGCTCGATTGAAAAGGTTGTACGTCTCCCATCTCAATTGGATGGAGCGATGCTCTCCAATTGGGAAATTCTTGAAGAACGCGATGTCAGTGTTGAATACCGACGGCAGCCGGACCAGATTTCTCTGATAGTTTCCGATGCTGCCGAACGTTGAAGGCTTCACGAAGCAAGCGGTGTCGACGACATGCGGTGTGCCCGAAGGATCGGAAGTTCCGGGCGATTGATTTGGATCGCATAACACCACGGACCGCGCATTGACTTCGCCTCCAGTGAAGTTGGTTACGGTTGTGGAAGTACAGACAGTAGAGGAGCCAGTCTGCTTCACAAAGCCGGGCGCGCAAGTGTCAGTTGCGAGTACGTTGTACGTGCCACCGTTGAAAGCAGCGGTGACTCCCGTCTTCGGTTTACCGCTGGCGTATGAAGTGATACCGGAGATCTGCCAGTTGTCCAGTACCGCCCTCACAAAACCATTGTTCCACCTTCGGCTCAGCGAAGGAATGTCGTAGATGTAGTTGATCGTGAAAATGTGGGTTTGATCGAAATCAGCCGGCCCATAATTGAATGCTTTGTAGGGCCGTCCCGCATTTACGTCCGAAGAGTCGTCGTTCGCGTAGTCGAACGTCTTGGACCAGGTGTACGCAAGGCCGTACTGGAAACCGCGCGTGTATCTTCTGTTGAGCTGCATTTGGAGCGCGTTGTAATTCGACGTGCCAGACCACGTAACCTGGTTGATGTCACCGTAGCCTTTGTACGGTTTGAAGAAGTTGTCGCTCGCCGCGCCAAACGTATGCTGAAGACCATTCGCATCAATTTGAATTGATGTGTTTGTAAACGGGTTTCTCCTGCAGGTCGGATCGACAACTCCATTCACCACCATCGAGCAGTTCGCTTTGGCATCTATAAACGCCGTTCCGTCTGCAATCTGATTGATGTTTCGTCTCTCGCCGAGATGTCGGGCTAGCGAGCCCACGTAGCTAACTTCCAGCACGGTCTTAAATCCAATGTCTTGCTGGACGCCGAAGGTGAAGTTGTAAATGGTGGGCGTGTGCGAGTCGACCTCAACGGCGTTTACTGTTGGCGGTGATATAAGCGCGCCGTTGATCACATTAGCCAGATTATCGATGTTGCAACCATTACATGGACCAACGGCAAACGAGCGGTTCGCCGGCGGATTATTGACAAGGTTGCCTCCCGTCGTGCCACCACCGACGCGCTGGCTGTGGTAAATGCCGGCCATCGTGCGAATCACTGTCTTGCCAGTGCCGAACAGGTCATAGGCGAGACCCAGCCGTGGTTCAAAATCAATTGGCCTCGTTGTTCTGTAACCTTCGGGAGTATTTGGATCGACACCCAGTGCCAATCCATTGGTTAAATTGGCGCCCGGAACAAACGTCCCAACTAAATTGACGTTGGTGTTAGTCTGGCCGGTGACGGGGTTATAAGCGCGACGATTTCCGGTGGCGCAAGCAGTGCCGTTCGTGGGAAGCGCAACAGTGCAGATTGGCAACCAGATAGCTGCTGCTTTGGACGGATCATAAAGGCTTGGGTCAAAATTGGATCCTTGTCGATCGATCTGCGCAAAAGGCGTGTGGTAACCAAACCTCATCCCATAGTTGAGACTCAGTTTGCGATTAACCCTCCACTCGTCTTGTCCATACCATTGGAAGATCGTCAGTGCTAGATTAGTAAAAGGACGAGCACTCGACTCTGTGTAAGTACGGAAGTTACCTAACAAAGCATTCGCATAGGGGTAGCCTGTATTGCCGAGAGCCGTAGTGAACGCACTGTTGTTGTCGAAGTTGAATACGCCGGACCACTGCCCTCCCGGAGCCTCACCGTTCTTCAACCGCTCGTAGTACGTGCCAAATTTAAGCGAATGATCACCGCGTGAGATCGAAAGGTTGTTGCCAAACGACGGTTTAATGTAGTCGTTTCCAATCTCTCCCCAACGATCGAGCCAGTTAATGTTTGCCGGCGTTCCTGCGACGCCGGACCAACCCGTAACTCTGGGGATAGTTCCCAGGTGATTATTCTCGGGAAAGATCTGCGGTGCGGTGTAACCAACGGCGCTCCTGGTGAGTCCCTCGATGATACCGTCGCCTGGTATGAAACCTTCTGAGTCGTGACGCATTCCAAAATTGAATTCGTTCACAACAGATGGCCCGAAGATATGGATCCAGTTTGCGCTCCACCCGTTATCTTTATAGAGGTAGTGAGAAACAATGCCCCAACGATTATTGTCGCCACCCGGCCAACCCGAAGTTCCCAATCCAACGTTGTCAGACGTCCACCATTGACCTTTCCAGTAAATGTTGTCGTTGTTGCTCGGCTTAATGTCAAAGCGAAATACATAACTGTGCTTGGGAACGTCGACGCTCTGCTGATTCACGTAATTGAACGCGGAGCCACCAAGTGTTCGGCCGCCTGGAGAGTTAGGTAGCGGGAAATAATTAAGCAACGCGCGACCGCTGGAATTCCATCTGGCTTCGGGGATTACGTTTCCAGGAAACTGCGAACCTGTTAGAGGATCCGTAACCGTAACCGGCGAGCCGCTACTGTTGATCGATTTTGAGAAGTCGCCCCTTCGCTCGAGCTCTGTAGGAACAGTCACGAAAACCGGATCCGTTGGTGTGATGGTGTGTGGTTTTTCGACATTGACGAAGAAGAATACCTTGTCACGCAGAAAGAAATCGCCGCCCTCACCAAACTTCGGAAGCGGCGCTGGACCACTCAAATTGAAGCCCCAAATGTTGTGGCGATATAAGGGCCGGGGAAGGCCGGCTTTGTTGGTAAAGAAGTTGGTGGCATTGAGCGCCTCGTTCCGCAGGAAGTAATAAGCTGATCCTTGAAACTCTCTCGTCCCGCCTTTCGAAACGATATTTATTAACGCGCCACCATTATTGCCGTACTCTGCTGCGTAGTTATTACGAAGCACTTTCACTTCAGCCACTGCGTCCTGACTGATCGTCATGCTTACCTTGTTACTGCCACTTGGCTCAGCAGCATTCAAGCCGTCGATCGAGGCCACCGTGGACCTACCGCGCTGTCCGGAGATATTGGGCAGGTCGGTTCCGAATCCCTCACCGACAGCTTCGATGTCGTCGTTGTTAGAGGTGCCGGGAATCAAACGCAGCAAGGAGGTAATGTCGCGTCCCTTGGTGGAGATGAGGCTAATTTGATCCGAAGTGAGTCGTGCGGTCAGATCGCTACTTTCGCGTTCTACGATTGCGCCTTCACTGGTCACACTCACAGTCTCGGTAACCTGGCCGGGTTGTATTTTTAGATCGCCGAGCGCAAGTTTCTCGTTTGCACTCAGCACTACACCTTTTTGTTCGAGCGTCTGGAAGTTCTGTTTCTCGATCTTTAGTGAGTAGTTGCCAGGCTGCAAAGTAGCGAAACTGAAGCGGCCCTGCTCGTCGGTATTTGCAGTTCGTTTTTCAGCGGTCGTATCGCTGGTGAGCGTAACGGCTGCCCCCGGTACAACCGCTCCATGAAGATCGGTAACAGATCCCGAGATCGAACCTGTTATGGTTTGTCCACTGGCAACTGCACACATCGTGAGCAGCGCCAGGATAGTAATCACAGTTATCAGTCGAGAGCGGGCGGTGCTGAACATCGGAACTCCTCCTTCAAGGTGGCGCTAAGAGCTTTTGGCGTAAACAGACACTCCGGCCTCCTACGTAACTAATTGTCTTTACTTAGGACAATTTGCGCATACGATCGACCAGAGAAGAACGCGTTAAGTTTTTTCCGTTGCTGTCGGTTGGTTTTTGACCTAAGACGACCGACGCGTCTCGGAGAACTAATAGGGATTAAGCCCGGTCTTGCTGCAGTTTACCTGCTTGCTGTTTCTCTTCGAGTGCGAAGGCCCGCTGGGCACGCACTATATGCTCCCGCATCGCCTCGCGTGCTTCGTCGGGTTTGCGCGCACGAATCGCTCGATACACGCGTCGATGCAGCTCAAGCGCCTCGTTAAAGTCGTGCGCTCGATCGATGGTGTCGCGCCTCCGCTCATACAAGATCGCCGAAACCATTTCGACGAGCGTGGCCAGAGTTGGATTTTCGCTCGCTGCCGCAACTGCCCTGTGAAATCCAATATCGTGAACAAGAAATTGCTGCGGATCCTTGAGTGCCGCAAACATTTCGGCGATTTCATCTGACATCACTGCCAGATGTTCAGCAGTCGCGCGTTCCGCGGCTAATCCGGCGGCGCCCACTTCGAGAATCGCACGAGTCTCGAACATGTTGTCGAAACTGAATCCATGTAACTGGGCGAGGAGCCTCAAAGGCTCGCTGTCGAGCGAAGGTGGACCATCGACGATGAAGGTTCCTGCACCTTGACGTGATTGCAAAACGCCCATGGAAATTAGGGAACTTAAACCGGCACGTAGTGATGGGCGGCTAATCCCGAGCTGTTTGGCCAACTCCCTTTCCGGGGGTAGCCGATCTCCAGGTTTCAAATCATCACGCTTAATGAGCTCGTACACACGAGCAACCACCTGCTCCGTTGTCTGGCCGGAACGGAGCGGACGAAGGATCTTTAACCGCGGGGATTTCGAATTGGTAATATCAATTTGCATTTGGCGGCGGAACTTATAATACCAATTCGGTCCCAGGTCAAGAGTTTCTTTGCGAGAAAACAGTCATTTTGCAGAAAATATCGACCTGCGCGCGCTCCAGGCGGTTAACCAATCGGTTATTGAGCCGTTTGAGAGGTGGTTTCAGTGAACTCAAGCACGACTTGAACACGTTTTTCGTGAGGAAGAATGATTACGTTGTCTTTTGCACGCGCCAGAGAGACTTGCTGCTTCCTTTGAGTGATTTGTTCATGAACTTTTCGTTCATGATTAAGAAGGCGCCCAGGCCGTGAAAGTCGTTTGGTGGACGTTTGCGCGCAAAGTAATACGCGAGGTCAGCGACGTTGGTGCCCTCGCAGATGTCTGTGATATTCGTCATTCCGTCTGCGTCGAGCGTTAACTTTGTTAGTACACCGGCGCGACCCGCCATCGCCGTCTTCAAATAACTTTTGTCGACGTATCCCCGGTCAACTGCCATGGATGTGACGTAGGTGTACATGCTCGAGCTGGATGTCTCGAGCCAATTCTCGGGATTATTTCCCATGTCCACAATCTGATACCAAAGACCCGTCTGCTGATCTTGAAAGTTTGACCACGCTTTTACGAGCTGTTGCACCTGAGCAATCAACGCCGGCCGCTTTGGATGATTCTTCGGAAGCAATTCCAAAGTTTCAATCAGAGTCATTCCGAACCAACCCATCGCGCGACACCAGAAATAAGCCGAAGTTTTCGTCGTCTTATCAGACCACGGTGTTTGACCGCTTTCGTCGTAGGCATGAAACATCAAGCCGGTTTTTGGGTCGTTAAGATGACTCGCGTAGATCATCAACTGTTTCGTTGCTTCGTCGAATGCATACTGACTGTCGCCAAACATCACTCCATACCGCACGAGAAAAGGCATCGACATGAATACCCCGTCGCCCCACAGTTGCCATTCGCGGCTTTTAGTATTCGCATGCCAGAAGCCGCCATCTTTGGTGCGCGGATAAGTATTAAAACGAACTCGGATTCGATCGACCGCTAGCTTGTACTTGTTGTCCTTCGTCTCCTCATACATCAGTAGCAGGAGATTTCCTGGAAGCATGCTGTCGAGATTCTCGAACTTTATTTCGGTCTTCTTTCCTTCGGCATTTGTATTAGTAACAACGCCGCTCTCATCTACGTGAGAGTCAATCCATGCCTTCACGTACTGAAGATAGCGGGGATCACCTGTTCTTTTGTAAACCAGGTATTGTCCGTAAAGATAAAGGGACTTCGCGTAGCCCCACGATCCAAGATCGGCTGCCGTCGGGAAACGCTTCATCGTTGACTCAACCATCGCAATTGACCAATCAGTGGTTTTCTTCGCCTGGAGCGGTCGAGCCGACGTTGTGATCGTTCCCTGGACCAACACCACGAGCAGCAAAACCGTGACTGTAGATCGCAATCGAAGATGGCTGAGCATGATCGTCATCCTTCTGTTTTATTGAGTTGGGAACTCAGTTCGGATTGGCGGCAGGACATTCGTTTCTCAGGCGGTCTTTACTCAAGATCTTCGTAGCTACGGGGACGTTGGCTGTGATAATTTATCGGTCACCTCCCGAAATTAGAGAGCCGTCTGGGAACGAATGGTTTTACCAGTATTTGTCCGAAGTGCGAACAATATGGTTCGGTGCGTTTTATTGTCAAGGTAATTCTCTGAACTGATTCTCAAACCTGAGGAATAAACAAGATGAGCAAGTCGCGCGACGAAAACGGACGTATGCACGATCCGAGTCGACGGAAGTTTCTTAAAGGCGTCGGCATTGCCGGTGCGGGAGCGGCAGTGGCTGATAAGCTTTGGACGGAAGCGCAAGCCGAAGAACAGGGCACTTCACTCAAGACCGTCTCGGGTAGCGTCAAGATCTCTTTAGACGTCAATGGAAAGACACAGCCCGTCGAAGTCGAGCCACGCACAACGCTGCTCAATGCACTCCGCAATCATCTCGAACCTGCTGTAACCGGACCGAAGCTCGTCTGCGACATGGGAACCTGCGGAGCTTGCACCGTGCTCATCGACGGTCAGCCTGCTTACTCATGTCTGATCCTCGCCGTCGATGCTACGAACAAAAAGATCACTACCGTAGAAGGTCTCGGCTCCCCAGAAAAGCCCAACGCCGTCCAGGCAGCCTTCGTCGAACACGACGCACTGATGTGCGGTTTCTGCACCCCCGGCTTTGTAACCAGTATCTCTGCGTATCTAAAAAAGAATCCGAATCCATCACTCGCTGAAGTGCGCGAAGCGTGCAAAGGAAACTTCTGCCGGTGCGGCACTTACCCACGAGTGTTTGAAGCGGCACTGGCCGCCGCGAAGAAGTCGGTTTGAGCGATCTTTGGCACGTCCGAAGATCATTGCTTCCGATTGAGAGGAGAATTCATGCAGCAGCAAACACAACAGCAGCCGGCGGCAAAACCTAAAAAGAAGATCAGAGTTCCTCGTGTGATCAATGGCGTCGAACAGATGGTGGAGATTGAAGTCGACGAAGATAGTGGCCCAGGATGGGGACCGAACGACAAGCACACCCTACTGAATCACAGAATCCCGCGGGTTGATGGACCTCTGAAAGCGAGTGGCACTGCCAAGTACACTTACGACATGCGGCTGCCCGGCATGTTGTATGGTCGCATTCTGCGTTGTCCTCACGCTCATGCACGAATCACCAGTATGAACACCGATGCTGCATCGGCGATCCCCGGTGTCAAAGCGATCGTAAAAGCCCCACTCGAAGAAACTCGCTTCTCGGGTGCGCCGGTCGCTGCTGTTGCGGCAATAACGCCTGAAATAGCCGATGATGCAATCCACGCGATCGTCGTCAAATATGAAATATTGCCACACGTGGTAATTCCTGATGAATCCATAAAGCCAGGCGCCCCTAAAGTGGTGCCCGATCCACCAGACAGGAAAGAAGACAATCTGCAACAGAAAGCGAAAGCCGGAGATCTCCAAAAAGTAGAGGCAGCTTTTGCCACAGCCGATGCAATAATCGAAGCTGAATATCGGACCGCACGACTTCATCATTCGTGTCTCGAAACGCACGGCATGGTTGTCGACTATCGTGGCGGCGAGACCGCTACTGTCTACGCCTCAACTCAAGGCACATTCACTATTCCCGAAGAGTCAGCAAAGTTTCTTGGTCTGCCGCAGAGTGCCGTTACAGCCGTTGTACAGCACATGGGCGGCGGATTCGGTTCAAAGTTTGGCATCGGCACCGAGGGGATGTTCGCTTGTCGCCTTTCAAAAGAAACGAAGTCGCCCGTGAAGTTGATGCTCACGCGCTACGATGAATTTGTAATGACAGGCAATCGGTCGGCTTCGTGGCAGAAAATCAAAGCCGGCGTTAAGAAAGACGGCAGTCTCGTTGCTGTGCAATCGCGACAATATCGTCTCGGCGGCGTGGGGCAGGGCTCACAAGCAGGACAGCCATACATCTATCGTGGCGGCGAGTTTTATCGCGAGATTTATGCGTTGCATACGAATGAAGATTCATCGAACGCTATGCGCGCGCCAGGACATCCACAGGCTTCCTTCGCGATCGAGTCGCTGATGGATGAGCTTGCGTACAAAATACAAATGGATCCCGTCGCATTCCGCAAAAAGAATCTTCTGTCCCCGACCTATCACCGTCAACTCGATCGCGGTGCTAAGGAAATCGGTTGGTCGAGACGAAATGCGATGGCCGGCGGCAATCCGGGTCCCTTGAAACGCGGTTTTGGATGCGCGGTCGGAACGTGGGGTGGCGGCGGAAACAATCAGTGCAAGGTTGACGTTACGGTCGCGCGCGATGGTTCAGTCGTGGTCGCTGTTGGCGTGCAGGACCTGGGAACCGGCACACGCACGTACACGCGAGCTATCGTCGCCGAAGAGTTTGGCTTGCAAGTAACCGACGTCACTGAACAGATCGGAAATTCAAAACTAGGAGCAGCTGTGGCGTCCGGCGGTTCGGTGACAGCTGCATCACTCTCGCCATCCGTGAAAGACGCCGCGATTAAGGCGCGGTTGTTGTTCGCGGAACGAGTCGCACCGCTCCTCGATAACGCCAAACCCGAGGACATCAAATTCGCGAACGGTACGGTTAGCGCGAACAACAAATCAATCACATGGAAGCAGGCGTCAGCGTCATTACCAGCTGCGGGAATCACCTCGCACGGCGTGTGGCGCTCCGATTTGCAGGCCACAGGCGTCCAGGGATGTTGTTTTGCTGAAGTCGAAGTAGACGTCGAGACCGGATTCATCCGACCGATAAAGATGGTCCACATTCAGAATGGAGGCTTGCCTCTGAATCGCTTAACGATGGAAAGTCAGATCAATGGCGGCATGATCCAGTCGCTCGGTATGTCGTTGTGGGAAGGTAGGGTTATCGACGGAGAGTTGGGGATGCCACTTAATCCGCACTTCGGCGATTACAAATTACCTGGATCACTCGAGATGCCGGAGTTGGTTCCCATTATCGATGACGACGACAAGCGCGAAGCAGTGATCGGTATCGCCGAGCCGGCCGTGATTCCCGCCGTGGGCGCGATTGCGAACGCAGTCTTCAACGCAACGGGAGTCAGAATCCGCGAACTACCCATCACTCCTGACAAGATCCTGATGGGTTTGATGAACAGCGGGCCTATCTCGACTGCGAAGGTGTGAACGAATTTTAAGAGAATGCCAACCCGGACAGAGACCGGAGGAGAAGATGAAATCGTTTGAGTGGGTCAACGCATCAACTATCGCCGAAGCCGTTCGAATGCTGAACACGGCGGCGCCAGGTAAGGACATCGATGAGGCACCACGACCAATCGCAGGCGGTCAGGACTTGATCACCACGATGAAAGATTACACCACCCGGCCGACGCGCGTGGTTAATCTTAAATCTATCCGCGGATTGGATCGGATTACGAGCGATTCGAAGGGCGGTCTGACCATTGGTGCCCTGGTTACGCTCAACCAGATAGAAGAACACGCTGGTATCCGCAAAAACTTTCCGGGCCTGGCTGAAGCAGCACATTCGGTCGCGACGCCACAGATTCGCAACCTCGGAACAATCGGCGGTAATCTCTGCCAACGTCCCCGCTGTTGGTATTTCCGCCTCGAAGAGGTTGTGTGTTTGAAGAAAGGTGGCTCGCAGTGTTACGCAGCCACTGGTGAAAACAAGTACCACGCGATCTTTGGTGGTGGACCATCGTTCATCGTTCACCCATCGGACCTGGCTCCTATGCTTGTCGCACTTGGCGCGCGCGTCGCCGTCACAGGTTCGAGCGGCAAACAAGTCATCGCGCTCGATAAGTTTTTTACTCTGCCTGCTGAGGGAGACGTGCGACGCGAGAACGTGTTAAAGAACGACGACATCATTACGGAGATACAGGTGCCGGCCTCGCCTTTTGCAGCGCGTTCGACGTACCTGAAGTTCAAAGAACGTGAGTCACTTGATTTCGCCCTCGCTGCTGTCGCGGCTGCGGTCCAGTTGCAGCCAAACAAAACAGTGAAGACTGCGCGGATCGTTTTGGGAGGAGTAGCTCCGATTCCGTGGCGAGTTCCAGACGCGGAGAAGTTTCTCACCGGGAAAATTGTTAATCGCGATGTTCTGGCCCAGGCGGCAAAGATCGCGCTGAAAGACGCACAACCGCTCGAGAAGAACGCTTACAAAGTTCCCTTGACGGAGACGCTGGTGCGCCGCGCGTTGGCGAAGGCTGCGGGCGTAAGTCTCTAGGTTCGAGTTTCTGGTAATTGGGAGAATTGATATGGCTGAAGAATCAATCAAGTCAAACTCGGTTCAGTCGCCTTTTTGTGGATCGCTGCGATCGAAAAAGTTTTTCATGTTTGACGGAGTGGCGACGAGTGCAGACGACTACCTCGATGCGGCAAATCACGTTTGGTGCTGTGAGACTCAAGAGGTGATCGGGCCCGACAACAAGGGTGTGTTTCCCGATCAGTGCACGCCAGGACGCGCCTGTTACCGGTCGGCGATCAGCGAATAGGATCTCTCGGATCGCCTTTGCATCCACGGACATTTGGATGCATATTCTTTGTGAGTCCAGGAGGTAACGATCGATGCGAAAGCTTTTTTTCCTAACAGCCGTGCTTCTGGTGGCGCTGAGTTCCCTGATGTTTAGTTCGCGAGCTGAGAGCGTCTCCGTGCGCGGCGATTACGTCGAAGTGCGAACGGCCAGCGTGTTTGCGGGAGCATGCCACTTCAACGGTGAAGTCACGACCGCCGGTCGCGAGGCAATGATGGCCTGGAACTTCACCTCCGGAAAATGGCAGGACACGGATCTCAGCGGCGTTCGTTTGATGGCGATCGTGAGCTCGGATGCCAACCTTTCAGAGGCTAACGCGAGCCGCCAATCTGAAGTCATCATCGACTCGAGTGTGACGCGCGCGAAAGCGTTGGCTGCACTGAATGCGTTGAAAGAAAAATACGCGGCAACACTCGGCAACATTGTTAAGGTGCGATTTGGTCCAATCAACTTCGTGCACAGCGGAAAGACTTACGAAGTAACCTCCGACGGTGTGACAATCAACGTCGAAGCCATGCCCAATGATCTCTGCTGCAAGATGCCGAACCTCGTTTGGTACACACCGCTGGTAGGCTTGGAAAACCGAAAGGTGGGCTACACAACAAAAGCTCTCTACGATGGAGACGGAGTCGGCGAACCCTGGTCGCGCTCAGATGAGAACAGCGCGTTCTATGGAAGCTTCGCGTTCTAAGCAGATCCACCGATTCTCACAGATTACACAGATTAGGTTTAAATTGAGACATTGAGCTTTTGAGCGCTCAACGTCTCTTTCTAACTTCTAATCTGTGTAATCTGTCGGAATGACCTGAGCCGAACGGGTTGGTAACGAAAGTTACTGGCCCGCTTTTTTATTGATTGTGATAGCTTATCTAGTAAGGAGAACGAGCTTGACAACTAATACTTCATCCTCGACTGGAGTGTGGGCACGTGTCGGACAAATTGCAGTTATCCTCACTGCACTTTGGACGATTCTACAAATCTACAACTACTTCTATAACAAAGACGCGCAGATAGAGGCTAGTGCGGAATTCGGTGCGTTTTCGCCGCCTGACGCGTGGGTACAACAACTTCTTGACTTAGACAAGAATCCCTCTATTGGTGACATCAGCAAAGTAGTACCTAAAGACGAAAGAATTTCTGATGAGACGGCATTTAATATTAAGAGACTCTTTAGAGAGGAAAGACCTTCCAACCAGGCTTTAGTAAACCAATTAACGCCGCTGAAATCTTATACAACTTTTACGATAACCAACTCGGGAAATAGAGAAGCG
>DATIBJ010000244.1:0-13077 GCA_035457565.1 Pyrinomonadaceae bacterium
CATGCGTTTGCTATAATCTCCTTGCCTTGCAACAAGAACAGGTCGGGCGGTTGCTGCCGGCAATTGCCGGGAGAGGAAAGTCCGAACACTACAGGGCAGCGAGCCCGCTAACGGCGGGGCGTTTGGTGGTCGAAAGACTGCCGGGCGACGACAAGTGCAACAGAAAACAGACCAGCCTCTCGAGATCTTTGATTCCGAGCGGTGATGGGTGAAATGGTGCGGCCCGCAAGGGCTTAAAGTAAGAGCGCACCGGCGCGTATGGTGACATGCGCGGCCAGGCAAACTCCTCGCAGTGCAAGACCAAATAGGGAGGCGTCAACAGGGCTGCCCGCCCGATGTTGTTGAAATCTCAGATCTCAGATCTCTGATCTAAGAAAGGGAAATCAACAGCTACGACCTCCGGGTAGGTCGCTTGAGCCAGCCGGCAACGACTGGCCTAGATGAATGATCGCCATCTCGACTCTGTCGAGATACAGAATTCGGCTTATAGACCTGTTCATTTTTTGCGAGGCGCTTTTCAGATCCGGTGAACAACGTGAGGCGAAGATAAATGGCAAATCGGAAAGGCGTGTTTATTGGCGCATACGTACCCAACCATTTGAAGGAGTCTCTTCGCCGTAGGGCAGCAGCGGAACACCGCACACTATCGCAGGAGATCACCAGGATTCTTGAGGAAGCAGTGCACGGACGCGGACTCCCTGCTGGAAGCATTGATCGTCGCGCCAGAGATTCTCAGCCCCGCCGTCGAGCCACAGATCCAATGCCGCGCCGCAGAGCGAACGACGAGCCATATGGCTCGAATCGTGCCGGCGACGATCGTGGTTAAAGACTTGTCTGCTTCGATCATCAACACACTTTGAAATATCTAGTCATAGCCGCAGTCGTTGGACTTTTATTCATTTTCGTTTACTCACGTCTGCGTCCTTACCTTCAGATGGTGCAAAAGGCATTGAACTTTCTAAACGACGCCCAGACGAGTGTTAATAATGCGTCGCCCGCCCGACGTACAAACTCCAGAGCCGAACATAAACTCATTCGCTGCGAAAGCTGTGGAACGTGGGTGCCGGAAGATCGCGCGCTGAAAGTTAGTGGCGGCCTCGCGCAATACTGTTCCCGAGAGTGTTTGGAAAAAACCGCCGCATCAAAAGAACATCGAGCTGCCGGTTGATCTCTCGCTGCTCCGCTCCTTCCAAGTCCCGCCAGAGTATTGTTGATGCAACATTCCGACCAAGCTGGGACTGTCAGTTTTTACAGTTATTTAGAAGCCTGACGTCGAATAGGATCTGTCGGTTTCGATGATCACTGACTGACGACCGGGAGACAAGCTATGAAGATCGCATTTTCAACCGTTGTGTTGCTGTCAGCCTTAGTTTCGGCGAGCGTTACGGCAGTTGCACAAAAAGAGACGTCCGCGGGTGTGGAGGTCGAAAGGGACCTCGCGTTGCTGCGACGAGATCTACGGACGGAGAAAAAGAAAATCATCGCGGCGAACCTGTCACTAACCGAGACGGAAGCCACAAAGTTTTGGCCCGTGTATGACCAATACATAGCCGACATCACCAAACCATATGATGCGTTTTATGCGTCGGTTAAGGACTTTGTCGCGCAACAAAAGACACTGAGCGATGCAGAGTCTAGTGCGTTCATCAAACGGTGGGGCCAGCTTTTGGTCGAGATCGCCCAAACGCGGCAGAGATACATTCCGATGGTTGAGAAAGTGATACCGCCTAGAAAGGCGGCTGTGTTCTTTCAGATCGACCGGCGTCTGTACTCCTTGCTCGAACTACAAGTCGTAACGGAGATGCCGCTGATTCAACAACCCTGACTGTCGGTTCGCTTGCAGTAGCCCGGTTCAATCCGGCGAGGATTAAGCGCCAAACGTTCCCGGTTGATCGCCAACTCTCCTGAATAATTCCTTCGTTGGCTGGTGAAAATGGCTCCCTTAACGGGTGCCATTTTGTTTTGGTGAGCTTTCGCGGCGGACCGAGTTTTAGAGCAGTTGATCAGCCACACCATGTATGAGAATCCGCTTGATCTGTTTCATCCCAAGTGGGATTAGGTGGCTTATTTAGCTGGGTGGCGTTTAAAGAAACTCCAGATCGTTTCACTGCCATTTATGTCTCTGCTTGTTTTGCCGATGAATCGCTCCGGAAGATACTGCCGGGCGCCTGGCAGCGTGTGGCCGCCACCTTCAACGGCATCAAGCTCAACTTCCACGGCTGATGCGCAGTGGTTGTAGTTCTCGCGACGTACGCGTGTATCGTCCTGCTGGTCCTGGTCGGGTAGAAGCACAGTAGTCGGTCTCTGAGAGCACTTGTTATGGTCCACCCAGAATTTGATCGTATCTGGGGTCGACAATACCTTTCCGCCAAGTTTCGTTCCAGGTATCGCACCTCCGCCGTACGGAATTAAGGGATCATTAGTACCGTTAATCATCAAAACTGAGATCGGACGCGAGGGCTTACAGCGAACATCTAAAGCATCAGGCATCGATGCGGCGACTGAGGCGATAGCGGCTATTGTTCCCGAGAGTTCGCAAGCTAAGCGCTGCGAAAACATCCCACCATTCGAGATTCCGGTTGCATAGATCCGTTTGCGATCGACATTAAAGCTACGCGCGACATCCTCAATTATCGCAGCCACGAACGCCACATCATCAACTCGAGGCGCGTGTTCTCGTCCATCGTTCCAATGCTTATTCAATCCTTCAGGATACGCGACAATGAAATTGTCGCGATCCGCCAAATCACTGAATCCTGTGTGACGTTCGATCTGTTGCGGCTGGCCCTCGCCCCCGTGAAAGACGAGCACGAGTGGAATAGGTTTAGTTTTTGCGTAAGTGGATGGGACGTGAAGCCAGTAGGTTCGACGTGAGTCTTCGACTTCGACGTTTCTTACCACCGTACCGCGGCTGGTCTGGCTAAAAGCAGCCGAGCGCACACGCTGAGTGATTCGGATCAGGGACAAGAGGACGCAGCACCACGCAGTCGTCAGTAGCGCCATACCGCCTATTCTGCTAAGTGTTTTAAAAAAACGCCTCAATCTGGTGCTTCCGGGGCCAAGAGGGGCCCTAATAGTTTGAGCTGTATTGTTGCGTGAAAGTCTGATTATTTCTTCTGCAGATTTTGACCTGGTTGTTCTGGCCGTCTGGACCAATCCCCAGATGGCGGTCCAGGGTAGGCCAGGTTCCGAACTGTCTTATCCGTGAGCTTTTGTGAATCGAGTGTCCCCATGGTCATAAATCCGGTCGCAAAAACCCACCACAGAGTCCACCCAGGGCACACACGGAGGTTGTACAGAGAAGAAATTAAGATTAGGACAGCACTTTGTTCCTCCCATGTCCGAACCTAGCTGCGAAGGTCTTTAAGAACCTCATCAGCGGCGCGCAACCCAACGTCGAAAGCTTCTTCAAACAGCGCCACGCCGCTCAGATCGGAATGAGCAAAGTGGATTGATCGAAAGGGCCGAGCTGCCGCACGTCTTGCCGGGCCCCACATGAAGCCAGTGCGTGGTCGGATCATGGCGTGGCCCCAGCGCATTACATCGAGGCGTTCAACGAGATGTCGAATGTCCGGATGGGCGCGAGAAAGATCGGACAGCGTTATCTCTGCCCAGGCCTGCCAGTCCATTTCCAAAAGACGGGTGCGAGCGACGCGAGCGTTCTCGTCACAAAGCGGATAGTAGTAGGTGAATACCGTTGGTCCATAATCGCGGCCAGACTGATGTGTTGCGACTACATAACCAAGCGATGGACTTTCGTAAAGCACATTATCCCAGGCTAGCGGAAAATCTCTCTGCAGCGATTGCTTTGGGCGATCACGTAGAGTCAGATTCGCTACCATCCACGCGCCCACCTGAAATTCAGCGATGTGTGACGGCGGATTGTCGCGATATGGGCGAATAACATAGCGAGCTACAAATTGTGGTGCAGCAAAAATGACTTTCTGGGCTCGGTAGCCGAGAGGATTGCGTCCATCTTTGTCCAGTGTCACTACATCGATCCGTGTTCGACTGTTTTCTTCATTAGGAATTACTTCCAGGGCCGCCCTGCCCAGTTGAACCTTTAGCCTGGCAGTTTCAAACAGATGATTGACTAAGCGGCCGTTTCCCTCAGACCACGTGATCAGGGGTTGAGACTCGATCTCCGGCTTCGCTACTCGTGAGCAAAAATAGAATAGACCGGCCCACGCACTAGTTTGTTCCAGCGTCATCCCGTAATCGTCCCGGCATGCGTAATCTACCCACCAGTTAAGTCTGGGAGAATTAAATCCACGCTCATTCATCCACTGGCCTATTGAGATTCGATCGAGGTCTGTTACTTCCGCATCGTCCGAGCATGCAGAAACAGGAAGGGTAAAGGCTCTTCGCCCGCGTCCATCACGCCACGATACCCAGCGAGCGACTTCTGAATTGAACTTCTCAAACTGCTTTTTGTCTGCTTCGGATTCTCCAGCGTGTAGGTACAAACCTTCATACCATCGCCCCTTGTAAAAAACTCGCTCCTCGGGATCCCTGCAAAGAAACTCCTCTCGAATTATTGGTTCACCATCCTGGTCCGTGCCTTCGATAACGTTCATTTCGTCGAGCAAGGCAATGAGTTCACGGTTTTCCTTCATCGGCGCCGGAATATAGTGAGCTCCCCATGGAAACGCGATGTTCCGCGTCGAGCCGGAGCGCGATGTTCCGCCCGGCGCTTGTTCGAGTTCCAGGAGAACGAAGTCATTAAAGCCTGACTTGGTTAAGCGTCTTGCGGCTGACAGACCAGCGACGCCGCCGCCAACGATGACGATGGGAATGTTGGTCCATGCATCAGCAGGAACTGAGATCTGCACTCCATCGCGCAGACGATGACCGAAGGCATCCGATGCGCCGACGATTTCGCCGGCAGGTAATGCTGGCCCGCTCGTAGCTCGGCATGCTGCCATCGCTGCTGACATACCAAGGAATGAAATAAGAATTTCTCTGCGATTGAACGTAGTCATCTAAATTATTGCCGATTGACCGATTGCCGATTGCCGATTGCCGACTGGAAGAGAAAGTTTGATTGATAGTGCCGGGTAAGAAAGACTTAAAAAGAGAAACAAAATGAAATCGGCAATCGGCAATCGGCAATGTTTCACTCAAATCTTCGCCATTCACCTTCGTAGTATCTAACCAGCGCCTGATTATCCAACCTATTGATCTCGACCGGAACTGGCCCAATGTCCGTCGACAAGGTGAACATGACGCGGAGTGTCTGGTCATCAAGGAACTTCAATCCGGCAGGCGGGTGCACGGGAAGCTCGAAAGGACCCGAGCGAGCGAGAGCGTAACCCCAAACGCCAAAGCTCGGGACAGCGATTGAATATGGCTTAACAACAAAACCTGCTGCTTCAAGAGTTCTGATGATGCACCAGTAGGAGTTTCGAGCAAACATCGGCGATGTCGCCTGCACACTCACTGCAGCGTTTTCCGTGAGTCGACTCCTTAACATTCGATAGAAGCGAGTTGTATACAGCTTTCCCAGTGCGTAAGTGTTTGGATCGGGAAAGTCGATGATGGCCGCATCAAAAGGTTGTTCGGCAGTTTCGTCAGCCCACACAAATGCATCCTGATTGATAACCTTGACGCGACCATCATCGAAGGCTCTTTGGTTTAGTTGTGCGAGTAACGGAAAACGTGTCGACAGGCTTGTCATGTCGGGGTCGAGATCGACTAACGTGACGTGAGTCACCGAGGGATACTTTAGAATCTCGCGAACCGCGAGCCCGTCGCCGCCACCCAGCACCAAAACCCTGCGGGGGTTATTAGCAAGCAGCATGGCGGGATGAACAAGCGCTTCGTGGTAACGGTACTCGTCAGTAGAACTAAACTGCAGATTGCCGTTGAGAAACAATTGAAAGCCAGCCCGGCCGCGTGTGATGACGATTCGTTGATACGGCGTATCTTTCGTATAGACGATCTCATCGGCAAACATTTCATCTTCGGCAAGTGAAGTCAGAGTATTTGCCTTGACCAATCCCACCAGCAGGAGTGCGAGCACGAAACCTGCGCGCAGCCTTAAGCCAAGGACCTTGCCCTTAAGCGACGGGCGCAACAGCCATGTTCCCCACAAGGCAACACCAGCGTTGAGCATGCCGAAGATCAAAGAGGTACGAACAAGGCCCAGTCGGGGGACGAAGAGAATGGGAAACAGGATCGAAGCGAGAAGTGCCCCGATGTAATCGAATGCGAGCACGCGAGACACTAGCTCTTTAAACTCCACCTGGTCCTTAAGAATCCGGAGCAGTAAGGGAATCTCGAGTCCGACAAAGACTCCAATCGCGAAGACCAGGAAGTAGAGAACGGGATAGAAATAACTGACGCGTGCGAAGGTCAGAAACAAGAGAGGGGCAGAGAAGCCACCGAGTATGGCCACAGCGAGTTCTATGTCGACGAAGCGACGCGCGAGGCCTTTATCAATAAAGCGCGAAAGCCATGATCCAACTCCCATCGCGAATAGATAGATGCCAATGATCAGTGAAAACTGAGTGACGGAGTCGCCCAGTACGTAGCTTGCCAACGTCCCCGCCAGCAGTTCATAGATCAGCCCACAGGTTGCAACGATCAGAACATTCAGGAACAGGAGAGGCGGGCGGGTCATACATTCATTGCCGATTGCCGATTGCCGATTGGAAAAGCCGACTGATCTGTTCTATTGATTAAACCCGGAAAGAGATCTTGGTGATAATTACCGAACGCCGTCGGTCAGTTCCAATCGGCAATCGGCAATCGGCAATTTCTTTGTTATCCGTGTATCGCTGCCGCCACAATTATCGCGCTGCCGATAATCACCGAGCCAATGACGATCGCGAGTGCGACGTTCTGATCGTCTGCGAGTTCTTTGCGCACTGAAAAGGGTGAGGCCTTGACGATGATCACAAACGCCAGGCCGAACACCAGCAGGCCAAGGACAACAAAAACGAGCGTTGTAACAAGCACCGGGCCAAGACCTTCGATGGGGATCGCCAACCCGAAGCTTGATTGCAAAGCCAGAATAGTTGAATGATTCAGCATCATTTTCCTCCGTGTAGACCGTAGTGCCAGAAGTGGAACGATCTGTAGCCGTTCTGTCGTGCATCCGGTGGCAACTGGCGCCGTGTTCCACCGCCGAGCTCCCACCCGAGGATTGAAGCAACGGTGTACAACCCAATCACGCCGGTGCCGAAAATTATGTAAAGTGTCTTAAGCACGAACCCCCCCTAACTGTTTAGGTTAATGCTAGTCAGTTCATCGTCGTCGTCGTCGTCGTCGGAACTCCCACCGCCGCTGAACATGCTCTCGGCCCAACGCCGCTTTTCAAAACTGATGTGATAGATACCCATCGCTATCGGCACGATCGACAAGACGACGAGGGTCAATATGAAGTTGAAGCCATTGGTTACGTTTTGTTCAATGGTTACGGCAACACTGGCTGGCTCTTGCCAACGCTCCCACTGTCCTTCGAGTCGCAGAATGTATTTACCTGCCGGCATTGCGGAAGTATCAGTTGAGTCTTTCTGAGAACCTTCGCTCCATGCCTCGCCATCCTCGACGCCCTGATAGTAGGAGATGTCGATCGGAAAAGATTGGACCACTCCGGTTTCTTCGTTAATCAAATCGCCTTCGAGATATACCCAGGTGTTCTGGACTGGCGATTGACCGGAGATCCGAATATTGCGGCGCCCGGCGAGTTCAAATGGCTCGCTAAAGAACACTTTTGTTCCGTCGGCATTTGGTAATGCGTCAAAGCTTACGGTCTGGCGATACACTTCTTTGGAACGCGACGTGAGCATTGTGGCGAACCCTACTAGAAGGGCCGCGAGCAAAAGGATGATCCAGTACTTATAAATCCATTTGTGACGATAGGGTTGGTTCGGCGCGATATTCGAGGGACGAATGAGGTTAGAAATGCCAAACGACTTTTCGACTTCCGCGGGAGTTAAATAGGTTCCCCACGACCAGTTGATCTCGCCTGTGACGCGTTTCTTTTTGTTATTCGCGTCGGCGATATAAACCGTGGATACCTCTTTCGATAAGCTATACGGAGGGGCTACGTAATCAACAGCAGCGACCTGCTCACCCGCCTCAACTTTCCAGTAGAACTCACCCAGCACCGATTCGACCACAGCCGTTGCGTCTTGAAAGATCCGGTAATTCTTGCCGCGGAAACCAGCAGACTTCGCGAATTCAACAACTTCACCTGGTGGGACTGGCTGAACGTAAGTCCAATGATCGTCACTGTGGACCAACCAGCGAAATCCTATTTGCGGATTATATAGAAGATACTCTCCCCAAAAATACTTGATCCCCTCGATCGTCACGCTGCGTGACATCGCTCCGATCACCGTCATCTTTCCCTCCGACAATTCACCAGTCGAGCCTGTTGGAATGACGGGATTGAAAGTCGGTTTCTCAAGAGCTTTCAGAAACTTCAGTTGGCCCTGGTTAACATCCAACAGTGAATTACAGTTTGGGCAGGTCACTCGCTCCGTTTTGTCGGGAGCTCGTAGTTCGAGAGGACCGCCGCAATGTGGACAACCCAAGTGTGCAGCACCCACCTGTCGCTGTTCGCGTTCTGGCGTTCGAGTCGACGTTATTCCTATGTCAGCAAGCGTGACTTGCCTGCCGAGAAAAACCAAAGGTGGCGTTTCGTTGTAATCGAGTGTTCCGAATGCCGCATTAGGCCCGGAAAGATCGGCGTAGTAGTAGGTTTTGCCAGGAGTTAATAGATATGGAATTTCTCCTTTCGCGCCGAGAGCCGTCGCTCGTCCAGTTTCCGCCACCATCAGTGGGGTGGGCCACGGAAGTCCGGTAACAGTTTGGCCGAGCTGTAGCTGATCGAAGGACGGTAACGTGACGTTCTCGGGAATCGGATGCTGAAACGTTAAATAGAAGCGGCCCTGTGCCTCTGCGAGCCACCCAAGCCACCCGTTTGAGAACGTCGCATACCATTCATCCCATTGACCTCCCATCTCATGACCAAGCTGGGCACGGCCAGTCAACTCGAATGAGACGTCGTTAAAGGTTCCGCGAACACCGATGTCGAGAGGTGAACCAGTATCTACGAGTTCGGCGACTTTGCCTAAATCCTTTAGGTCGCGATCGGTTCGCGCCACTGCCGAGTGACAATAGCTACAGATCACCACGACTGACTGGCCGCTCTTGAATTCGACAGGAGCCCCACAGGCAGGACACTTCCCGAGGAGTACACTCATCGTGATGACTTCCTCGTTGTGAGAGAGGCTAGTTTGCGCACTGGCCGATTTCCTCTAGCGCGGTTTGCTTTGAGTGAATTAGTCGTTCGAAAACTCGTATCTTCACTTCAGTTGCCCCTAAGAACTCTCCTAGCATTCGCTCCCAGGGCCATGCTGATCGATTTCGACAACAATAGAGATTGAATGAGGCAGCGCCGAACTCAGGATAGGTGTGGCACGTAAGATGGGATTCTGAGAGTAGTGCCAGGCCCGTAATCCCTCCTGGAAAAGGGAATTGATGCCAGGAGATCTCACCCAACACATGTAGTTCGAGATCGCGGATAATTCGATCAAAAACTAACTTTAATTGATGAATATCAGCGAGGCTTTCAGGACTGCAACCGCTCGCATCGATGACCCACTCGGTGCCAAGAGACATAGTAGTCGTTTTGAAAGATGAAGGCTCTCAGTAGCTCATTAAATCGTTTCACGGTGACTGCACGTATCCCAAGCGTATGCCACACCGCATTCGAGTTCTCAATTGCGCGAGAGAATAAAGCAGCTAACGAGTAGAATACAAATGTCTCTGGCACTCCGCGGGTTGATTATCAATGCGGTTCGACCCTTTCAGGGTCGAAAGTCTTCGACCGGGGACGTTGTCCCCGGCTATTAAATTCATTCCCTTCGGGAATATCGACTGAACGACTTGTGAGCAACTATTCACACTCCTACAGTAGGTGAACGTGCGCGCAAGAAAACAAACTGACCACGCTCGTAAGGTGAGAACCACTGCGCTGCCATCCGGACGGCCGATGCCTGTTTTGGGATTGGGCACGTGGCGAATGGGTGAAGTTACTTCCCAACGCCGAGAGATTGCGGCCCTCCGTCTTGGCTTAGATCTCGGAATCAGTCTAATCGACACGGCCGAGATGAAATGGAACACATTCGAGAGAACCGCGCAGCTCTCGACATTGAATTGACCGAGGAGGATCTTCAGGAACTGGACCACGCGTTCCCGCCAGCTAATCACAAGGTCCCACTTGAGATGATCTGAAGGATTTCTTGCCTGCGCATTTCGGCTTTACGATTGAATCATAGGAATATCAAGGCTTCCATCCGGGAAGATTTAATCGAGCCACCACCTCACGAAACCTCGAATCTTGACGGAGCCTCTCATAGTTGGGCCATGAGCGTGCGAGCATTACAAATAAAGGATCTTTGTTATCCAGCGCGTCCCGTGCGTAGGCAATTGCCTGATCAGTTTCACCGACAGCTGCGGCTGCCGCTATCAGCATAGCGGGCTGAATATATTCGCGCGCGTTACGCGCCTTCATCTCTTCAAAAACAGCGCGCGCTTTGTCTGCTTTGCCCCAGGCCGCGAAGTTCGCGCCGAGCGTCATGAGCGCCCAACTGTGACGTCCTGAAATCGCGAGTGCCTGCTCCGCAACTGTCCCGGCTTCTTCATATTCCTTGTTACACTGCAACGCCACCGCCAGGGACCACTGCGCAAGGTATGATTTCGGATCGAGTTCCACGCCGCGTCGGGCATGATCCAGAGCCTCAGAAATACGTCCACTGCTGACACACGCGAAGCTGAAAATGACGTTTGCGTAGGCTGATAATGGGTCGACTTCAAGGAGCCGCAATATCATGACACGGGCTTCCTGATCGCGCCCTCCAATCCATTGCAGCAAAAACAGCCCGTACCAGGCGACCGCCTGGGGATACTTCGGGTTTAGTTCAAGAGCCCGCACGAACTCCTTCTCAGCGAGATCGAAATCGAGATCCCATAACAGCGTAGCGCAAGCGAATGCGTTATGCGCTTCGGCCAGATCAGGATCCAGTTCAAGTGATCGTCGTGCAGCCTCGAGAGCGCGAGGCATCGCTTCCGGCCCCCGATGAAATCCCGAGTAAGCGGATGTTGTGTATCCATCGGCCAAACCAGCCCAGGCCTGTGCGTAATCAGAATCCAACGACACGGCCTGATTGAAGCAGTCAATCGCCCTGGGAATGCTCAACCCGCGTTGATAAAGCAGGCTGCGTCCTTTCAGATACAGCTCATAGGCCTGTGTATGATGAGTGGGCGGCGTTACGATTTGTGCAGATCCACCAAGCAACTTGACTTTCAGCGCATCAACAACGGCCAGTGTGATTTCGTCCTGCACATCGAAGATATCCTGCATCTCACGGTCATATCGTTCCGACCACAGGTGGTAGCCGTCTGCGGCGTTCACGAGTTGGGCGGTGATGCGCAAGCGGTTGCCCGACTTCCTGACACTACCTTCCAGAACAGTCTTCACGTTCAAGGCACTTCCAATTTCGCTGACATTTGTGTGCTTGCCTTTGAAGTAAAATGAAGACGTACGTGCGGCAACTTTTAAATCTTCGATCTTTGCCAGCGCGTTCATGAGTTCTTCAGCGAGGCCGTCGCAGAAGTATTCGTTGTCTGGATCCGCACTCATATTGGCGAATGGCAGCACGGCGATAGAAGGAGCATCGTTGAGTAGTGCAGTGGCACCTGCCTCAAGCCGATTCGACGACGGTAATGTGATAGTCGCCGACTCCGGATCAAGCGGCGCGCTCACGACCAGATGCGTGCCATCGAGGCGACAGAAAGCGAGAGCGTCGTCAGTTTCAACACGATTGCATTGCGGGCAGCGTTTCATTCTCTTCGATTCAGTTCCTTTATCCTGTCCTGACCGGAGTAATCTGCAGAAATCACTACTCCTGGTTCGGCAAACTCACATGACTAACGACCTGAGATTGGCGATCGATTAATTGTCCAGGCGAGTCTAAAAGGAACGTTCGCGATGTTCATTCGTTGATGTTATCGAGCCGCACAAACTTCCAAACGCCTGCGCGAAGCTCGAATTCATAAATCACCACTTCATTTCCCGCTGCATCCGGACACGCAACAGAGTATTTCCGTGCGTTGGCTGAATCTCTTTCTGGCTCTTTAGCGGCGAAGCATTTCGCAGCATCAGTTTGTTTGTTGAAGAGCTCTTTGTAACGACGGAGGAATTCCGTCTTCGTCTTAATGCTGCGAATGCCGTACGACATTCCAATCGGAAACTTTGAGAGGCTGGCAACTGCGTTCTTATCTGAATTGATAACGGAGGTCTTGAATTTTTCCCAAAACAGTTTGAAGTCGTTGTCAGTTTGCTGCGCTGAGCTCGCCGAGGGAAAGATAAATGCGACGACCAGAAAAACTGTCAGTATCACCGCCGTCAGGATTTTGGCTACAGATTTGTCGACGAGATGGGGCGCGACAGGGGCTTGATAGATTCCAAATTTCCCGTCGGCGCTGATTCTGGCGAGACTTCTATAGCGCGATTTATCTGTGTTGAGGGAGGTTGCGTCCACTTCGCGTGCCACCAATTCCGGGCGCAGCATCATATCTTGGAGTGCGGTGACTTGTCACCGCTTTGTATCTTGAGCGGGAGCGAAGCGACCGATTTCAACGTGCGTTGTGCGTCATCCAACTGAAATCGGTCGCTTCGCTGCTATGTGAATGTCAAGATCAATTTGCAGTACGCGGAGCGTGCTTTTCTTCTGCGTTGTTTTATCGACTCCTTTTTGGACCACGCGACGTAGATTGGAAAACGCAAGTTCCATAACGCGGAGCGTGGCTTTAATGGTTGACAACAATGCTCTTTAACCAGAGAGAGAACTGGCTGCTATACGTGGCACGAACCAAGGTTCGTCGCACTCGGAAGTATGCGGCCCTCTAGGGCTAACCATTAGCCCTGGGATCTCTGTCTCCCAGAAACGATGCCACAGCAAATTACAGCTGCTCGCTCTGCGAAGCGTCGAGTCGTTCCCTGGGGCCAATGGTCTCCTCTGCGGTCAAAGGAGCTGCGGAAATCTCTGGCCTAATAACGTA
>DATIBJ010000245.1:0-9566 GCA_035457565.1 Pyrinomonadaceae bacterium
TGTCGGTGTGTTCTGCGATAAGTGCACGTTCGAGAAAGGGACCGTCGTCGTCGACAACATCGCTTTCGAGAAATGAGGTCAGTTAAGTCTTGGGCCAGATTCAATCCTCCGATGTGAGGCAACGGCTCCGCCTCGCCGTAACTTATCGCCACTCGGGTGCCAACAAAACTCAACTACAGAACGGCAGCGTAGCGACCGATTTCAACGTGCGTTGCGCGTAATTTGACTGAAATCGGTCGCTTCGCTCCCGTTCTGTATTTGAGTTTTGGTTAGAGGCTCCGGTAGCGCACGTTGCAAGGAGGCGAAACCCTCGCCAACACCGCAGAGGCGCAGAGGACGCAGAGGTTACGCACAGAAATCTAGACTGGTGTATACAGTCAATTAGCCGCGTTTCCGACCTGCCATATCCAATCCCACAGCTACGACCAGGATCGCGCCCTTGATGATGTTCTGCATGTAAGGCTCGACGTTCTTTAGCGACATACCATTGTCGAGACTTGCCATGATCAAGGCACCAAGAATTGCTCCGAACACTGTTCCTCGTCCGCCCATCAAACTCGTGCCACCAATAACACACGCAGCAATCGCGTCGAGTTCAAGCAGTTGACCCGCGTCGGGTGAAGCACTACCGACGCGAGCTGTATAGATGATTGAAGCGACGCCAGTGAGTACGCCCATAATGCAGAACACGGCGAGCAAATGCTTTCGAATGTTTATGCCGGATAGACGAGCAGCGTCGGGGTTGCCACCAATGGCGTAAAGATAGCGGCCGAAGGTTGTGTTCTGAGTAATAAATGCGCCTGCCAGTGCGATAGCCAGGAAGATGATCACCGGCACTGGAATTCCCGCATGGATTCCCGGCGCAATTTCATATGAATTCATCAGGTAGATAAAACCAACGACAACGATCGATGGCACTAGAACACGGGCCACGGTTGATGTCGTTTTGGGAACGGCGAGTGCGAAGCGCCGCCGCGCGCGATTGCGATTTATGGTAAGCCAAACGATAGCGGCAACTGCGATTCCTGCAATGATCCAACCAACTGTTGGTCCAACGTAATCCTGCCCGATCGATTTAAAACCAGGCAGTCGTATGGGAATGGTTTCACCACGACTTAACCCGAGAATCACACCTCTCCACGCAAGTAGTCCGCCGAGTGTTACGATGAATGCAGGAATGTTCAGGTAAGCAGTCAATGTTCCCTGGATCGCGCCGATTGCCAGGCCCACCGCAATCCCGGCAGCAAGTGAGGGACCAAGTCCCCACCCGAGCCAACCTTGAGCTATCGCAGCAACTCCGCCGGCCAATCCCACAACAGACCCAACCGAAAGATCGATTTGGCCGGTGATAATCACCATCAACATTCCGACCGCCAGCACGCCGGTGACTGCAGTTTGACGCATCAGGTTCGAGAAGTTGCGCGATTCGAGAAAGATCTGATCGGTTGAGTAGTGGAAGTAAGCCCAGATCGCGATAAGTGCAAAAACCATCGTGTAGGCGCGCAGAACATCGGTCGGGATTTTCCATCCCGCGATGGTTGTTTGCCGTGTGATGGTCGCACTCTCCGGTTCCGGCGTCAGGTCAGCTGTCGTCGGCGGTCTGTCAACCTTTGCGTCAGTTGTATCGGCCATTGATACGTTCCTATCAGGCTACTTGTTGAGCGGAACCCGTGGCGCACGCCATTACACGTTCAGGCGATGCCGTCGCTCGGGAAAACTCGCCCGTAACACGACCTTCGTGCAAAACCAGGATGCGATCCGACAGTCCGAGGACTTCCGGCAACTCGGATGAAACCAGGACGATGGCCAAACCACTCTTCGCGAGTCTGTTGATCTGCGCATAGATTTCCTGTTTCGCTCCAACATCGATTCCTCTAGTTGGCTCATCGAGAAACAACACACGCGGGTTGGTTAGAAGCCATTTCGCCAGCACCACCTTCTGTTGGTTTCCACCCGAGAGTGTTCCCGCGATCGTGAAGACCGAATTCGACTTAACACGCAGCTCCTTCATCGACCGTTCTCCTGCTGCCGCTTCCGCGTGGACGCTAGTAATGAAACGCCCTGAAATCCTGCGCAGCCCAGCGAGCGTCATGTTGTTAAGGATTGTCTGGTCCAACACTAACCCGAATCGCTTGCGGTCTTCAGTGACAAATCCAATCCCGTTCTTAATGGCTTCGGCAGGGCTGCGAATCTTAACAGCCTTTCCTTCCACGAGTATTTGACCGGAGAACCGACCGGCGTGAGCACCAAAAATTCCCATCAGCAGATCGCTGCGACCGGCGCCCATCAGTCCAGCGATACCGAGTACTTCGCCGCGTCGAACAGAAAAACTAACGTTGTCAACAAGCTTCTTTCCCGGCAGCACCGGATCAGCAACGGAAACGTTCCGCACCTCCAACAACACATCTCCGCGTTCATGATCGATTGTCGGAAAGATGTCGCCGACCTCTCGACCAACCATACGCGCAATCACCTGAGACTCGTTCCAGTCGCTCGTCCGGTTAGTTCCAACGGTACGGCCATCGCGCAACACAGTGATTCGATCGCTGATTTGAAATACCTCCTCAAGCTTGTGGGAGATATAGATCATCGCCACACCACGGTTACGAAGCTTGTTGAGGATGCCAAAGAATGTTTCCACTTCGGCATCTGTTAGGGCGGCAGTTGGTTCGTCCAGGACTAGAATCGCAGCGTCATGCGACAGAGCTTTTGCGATCTCGATCAACTGCTGTTGGCCGATGCCAAGATTGCGCACTGTTATATGCGGATCGATCGCCAGATGAAGATCGTCGAGCAGATGTTGCGACTGCCGGTACATCTCTTCCCGCCGTAGAACTCCCCACTTCCGAGGTTCTCGACCGAGAAAAATATTCTCCGCTATCGTCATGTCCTGAACGAGCGACAGTTCCTGAAAAATGACGGCGATTCCTGCGTTCTCGGCTTCGCGTACTCCACTGAAACGCACTTCGTTGCCGTCGATCAGGATCTCGCCTCCATACTCTGGATGAGGGTAGACGCCGGCGAGAACTTTCATCAGGGTCGATTTGCCGGCGCCGTTCTCACCCACCAGAGCGTGGATCTCTCCCTTGTTCAGATCGAAGCTGACACCATCGAGCGCACGAACACCAGGAAAGGTCTTCGTGATGTTACGCATTTGGAGAAAGGGTGGAGAATCCATGGCTGTGACGTTGGACGTTAAATCCTGGGCCTTGGAAGTCATTCCTTTGGACATTTGTCCGGCGGTAACCCTGCACAGATCGAGTCGAGCGTCTGGTACCCATCTTTTACGATCGTGCTGACCATATTTGATCGATCGACCGCAACCGGCTCAAGAAGAATGGCCGGCACTTTCTTGAATCCATTGTCGAGGCTGTCAGTGGTTGTCACTTGCTCGCCGCGCGCCAGTTTAATTGCTGCATCAACCGCACCGTCCGCAAGCGGCTGGATCGATTTGTAAATCGTCATCGTCTGCTTGCCTTCCAGGATCAGTTTCAGCGATGCGAGATCCGCGTCCTGGCCTGAAACAAGGACGCGCCCCGCAAGATTCTGTCCCTCGAGCGCCTGCACTGCGCCGCGGGCAGTGCCGTCATTAGAAGCGACAACTGCATCAACCTGGTTGTTTGCCTGGGTGAGCGCATTCTCAACGATGTTCAGTGCGGCGCTCGCTTGCCATTCCTTCGCGTACTGATCGGCAACGATTTTCACATCGCCTCGATCAACTGCCGGCTTGAGGATGTTCATTTGTCCCTGGTGAAGTAAGAGCGCATTGTTATCCGTGGGGGAGCCACCCACAATCACAAAGTTCGCCGGTTTCTTGTTGACGTGATCCAGCAAGTACTTCGCTTGCATCTCGCCAATTTTGATTACCTGATGTGAGATGTAGAGATCTACGTCGCTGTTTTTGATCAAGCGGTCGTAACTAATCACCGGAACACCCTGTCGATGTGCGGCTTCGACGATCGATGCCGCAACCTCTGCGTTGTGTGGTGCGACAATGAGCACGTCGACGTTTTGTGTCAGCAAGTTCTCGGCCTGTTTGATCTGCAGGTTATCGTCACCGTTGGCAACCTGAACAAACACCTGCATTCCAAGTTCTTTGGCGCGCTTCTCAACCAAATCCTTATCACGCTGCCATCGCTCTTCTTTTAGTGTGTCCATCGAAAACCCGATAACAACTGGCTCGTTCGGACCCTTTTTCTTTCGGGCAGCGGTACTGTTTGTTGGCTGATTGGTCGAAACGCAAGCACCAAGAAGTATCGAGAAGATAAGCAGCAAGACCGCTGACATTGAACGTCGCATTAGACTTGTTTCCTTCCAGTTTGAATGTTCTTCAAAACGTTAAGACTCGGACTCTCTCATTCACTCCAAGCAGCATCTCGGGTTTGCTGCGCCCGGAGAAATCTCTGTCAACCGCTTCAACGGTTTTGCGCGCGATTGCGAACCGGGCACTGATTGTGAGAGACCGCTAAAACGGTTAGTTAAAATCAATTGCACGCGATCTCCAAGCTAGAGCTTTGGGAGAATGAGAACCTTAGGTGCCGGGCTTTGCCTCAAAAGTCACATCTAGCTCGAGTCGGAAGTGTTTTTGGTTCGTGTTGGTTCGTGTGACTTCGTGGATTGTCCGTGTTTTTCTGGCCAAAAGGAACGATCCACGAAACCACACGAACTAAACACGAACCTTGTTACCGCCCCAATCGACTCTTGAGGTAAAGCCGGGCCGATCACCGATGTCAAGCTGCAAGACACCTTTTTACTTTAGAAACAACCTCTTCTAAAACTTCCTGCACTTCCATGTCCGTCTGAGCTTCACTTATCACGCGGATTATCGGTTCGGTGTTTGACCCTCTCACCAGAAACCACGCTTTCGGGAGTTGTACTTTCACCCCATCTCGCAGATCCATCGGGTAAGTGGCATATTCGGTGCGCAACATTCTAAGCACAGCACCGATCTTGTGCGACGGGCAAGGCAGTTTATCTTTCAACATGCTAAAGCGAGGAAGACCATCAACTAACTGCGTAATTGTTTGCCCTGTTTCCGCAAGAAGGTGCAAGACTAATCCCATTCCAACCAGACTGTCGCGCGCAAAGTTGATTTGCGGATAAATGACTCCGCCGTTTCCCTCTCCACCAACGACCGCGTTCTGCCTTTGCATCTCCTGCGTCACATTAACCTCGCCAATCTTCGTCAAAAATAATCGGCTATTGAAACGGTCTGCTACCGCCTGCAAAACCGATGTGCTCGAGAGATTTGCTACCACCGAACCCGTTTGATGATTCAGTACTCGAAGTGCGGCCAGTACGAGTGTGTAATCTTCGCCGATCGGTATTCCTTCATCCGAGACGATCGCAAGTCGATCAGCATCCATATCCTGTGCAAACCCAATATCGGCTCGGTGTTCTTTGACCGCCGCAGACAACGCACCGAGATTCTCCGGCAACGGTTCCGCAGGGCGAGGAAAGCTACCATCGGGAGTGACGTTGATGGCGATCACCTCGGCGCCAAGCGCTTCCAGCAAGCGTGGACCAACCACCGAGCCCGCTCCGTTACAAGCGTCGAGCACTACACGCAACTTCCGCACTGTAGCAGGCAACGCTCCAAGCGCATCGATGATCGTCTTGATGTGACGATCAGTTGCGCCGGGAAGATTCTCCAGCCCGCGCATCTCTGTCCCAGGAACCTTCGTGTATTCACCCTGGTGGTAGATATCGAGCATCTCTCGAGCGTTGTCGCCGCTGAGAAACAATCCATCACCGCCAATAAATTTCAATGCATTCCATTCGGCAGGATTGTGACTCGCGGTGATCGCGACGCCACCAAGCGCTTTCAGATGCCGCACCAACAGTTGAATTGTGGGCACGGGACACATTCCTATATCGACCACTCGACAACCCGTGGATAGTAGCCCGGCAATAACTGCCTGCCTAACCATTTCTCCTGAACGACGTGGATCACGACCGATCACGATTGTGCCCGGACCAACGTACGTGCCAAAGGCCTGCGAAAAACGCGTCAACAACAACGGAGTTAGTGACTCGCCAATTACTCCGCGCACGCCAGAGATACTGATCTTTAAGGTTGGTATGGCTGGCACTTATCTTTTTTGTAGAGGCGGAGGCCCTGGTCGCCCAATCATCATTTCGTTAGCCGGTCGCGTACCCAATTAAGTAGATTCTGTGCGTTCATGGGATCTCGCGACTCAGCGATTATTCGAATCATCGACTCCGTGTTGGAGGCTCGAACGTGTATCCAACCGTGGGGCAAGACTACTTTAATGCCGTCTGTAACGTCGATAGTTAACTGTTCATCCTCCACTGCCAGACGAAAGTTTTGCAGAACCGAATACAGACGATTGGGTTCGACAGCAACGTTGTGCTTCAGCATCGTCAGTTGTGGAAGTTCTCCTACGAGTTCCGACACCGGTTTACGAGACGAGGCCAGGCCTTGAAGAATAAGCGCGACAGCAGCGGCGCCATCGTGAGTTGGGTGCAGTTCAGGAACGGAAACTCCGCCACTCCCTTCCCCTCCAATTACCGCCCGATGCTCGATCATCGATTCTGAAATGTAAGCCTGGCCGACGGGCGTGCGGATTACATTAGACCCGTAGGCGCTGGCGATTTCTTCAATCGCGCTCGTCGTCGAAACATTGGTAACAACGGTGCCGGGGTTTTCAGCGAGACGAATTCGAGTGGCAAGGGCAAAGGTTAGTTCCTCTGAAAGCGGCTCGCCACGTTCGTTGACGATTCCCACTCGTTCACCATCAGCGTCGTGTGCAAACCCAATCTCAGCTTGGCCCGCCTTCACTACCGCCCTGAGTTGGGCCATTGTTTCAGGTTTCGGTTCAGGTCTGTGGGGAAAAGGTGAATCAGGATCGTCATTGATTGCCAGCACTTCACAACCGAGTTCGCGCAACCATTGTGGCATAAGCTTCGAACATGCGCCGTTGCAGCAATCTACCGCAACTTTCAGGTTCGCCGCAGCGATTAGTTCTACGTCAAACGTCTCTCTCAGCCGTTCGATGTGGTATGTGATTGCATCTTGTTTATCGACTGAGGATTTCATTCGGTCCGACGCTGCCTTGGTAAACTCTCCTTGATGAAAGATATCGAGCAACTCCTCCGCCTGAATCGAGTTCAAGTAGAGACCATCATTTCGGACGAACTTCAAGGCATTCCATTGAGATGGATTGTGACCCGCCGTTATTGCAATGCCGCCTTCTGCTTTGAGCCACGAAACAGCTAGCTGAAGACTGGTGGTAGGGCACACTCCGAGATCGATCACTTCACAACCGGCAGCCAGTAGCCCGGCTGTAACAGATGCTTGCACCATTGGTCCAGAGGGACGCGTATCGCGACAAACGAGGATGCGTCCTGAATTCAGGTAAGTGCCGAACGCCTGCGAGAATCCGACGGCGAGCTCAGGAGTAAACGTCTCTCCGACAACTCCTCGCACGCCCGTGATCCCAATCTTGAGTGGTTTCATCTTTTCATCCAGTCTTCCACTTCTTGTTTTCCTCGACACTCTCGCGAACACGGAATGCGGTGATCTTGCGAATCAAGTCAAGAGGGAGCGGCTTGTCGAGTGGAAACTGAATCGAACCGGTCGCTGTTTTGTAGCCGGAAAGTTCTTTTGCGAAGGCTTTAACAGCAGACGGCGTCGGATAGAACCCGATGTGGTGTTTGAATGCTGCGAACGTGACCAGTATTCTCCGGTAAGAATAGCCGGGCATGCTCCACTTCAAGCCTTCGGTAGCTCCAGGCGCAGCTGCACGAATCGTCTTACGCATTTCGCGTAGTTTCTGCTGCGCCTCTTTCGGAGCAGCGTTGATGTACTCTGTAACGGTAGCCGGTTTTGTTGTTTTTGTAGCCATAGAACTTGATCTCAGCTTGGGAACAAGACTCAATGAACAAGTCACTGATTGTATCTCAACGTCTTCGGAATCAGAGGCTAACGGCAACTGAATTCCGGAGACCTGTAGAAGTCGTTCGTTGGTTCGGCGCCGTGCAGGCGCAGGAGTTCAGCGCAGCGAAGTGGGCCATAGGCCAACGACTGCAAAATGCGACTAACAAATCTATAGAACAAGCCTTCAACGAGGGCAAGATACTTCGAACGCATGTGTTGCGTCCCACCTGGCACTTCGTCTCACCTAAAGATATTCGCTGGCTGCTCGAGTTGACGGCTCCTCGAGTGAACATCGCATGCGGCTCAAGCTATCGCAAGTTTGAACTCGACGATCGGGTCTTCAAGCAGACTAACCAAATCCTGTCACGCGCGCTGAAAGGCGGAAAACACCTGACACGCAATTCACTGAAGAAGATTCTGAATGAATCAGGAGTTTCTGTAGATGATCCAGTTCGGCTCGCTCACATTCTCCTGCGCGCCGAGCTCGATGCGGTGATCTGTAGTGGTCCGAGAGAGGGTAATCAATTCACGTACACTTTACTTGAGGAACGTGTGCCCAAGACCAGGCCTGTAGATCGAGAGAAAGCACTGGCCACACTTACTCTCACATACTTTACGAGTCATGGCCCGGCGACGGTGCGCGATTTTATGTGGTGGTCCGGGTTGACGGCCGTTGACGCAAAAAGAGGCATCGACATGGTCGAGCGATGCCTGATAAAAATCTCACATGGCGACAAAGTCTTGTGGGCGCCAGGGTCCGATGAGAGTGTTAACCAATCAGCAACTTCTGCTTCACTGCTGGCTGACTTTGATGAATACGTCGTCGCCTACAAGGATCGATCAGCAGTTATCGACTCCAATGATCAATCAACAAGGCTGAGCGGACTACTCGGCCGTACGGTCATTGTCGACGGCAAAATAGTTGGAAGCTGGAAGCAAACGAATGATAAAGGCCTCGTCGCAATCTCGATGCAGCTTTTTAGAAGTCTGAAGAAGTCTGAAAAACTTGCGATTGAGAAGGCGGTATATCGGTATGGAAGATTTCTTAATATTGGGACCAATTCTGTTCTGAGAATCTCAACGGTAGCCGAGTAAATGTTCGAATCATCAGCGCTCTAGCCTAAATGAAATAGGTCAAGCTTAGTTAATCGCAGTCAGGAAGGGCGGTTTACCCCCGCTCAAGATCCACAACACTCAACTTCAGGATCAGCGTGCGGCGTGCAAAATCATCAGCGCTCTAGCCTAAATGAAATAGGTCAAGCTCAGTAATCGCAGTCAGGAAGGGCGGTTTACCCCCGCTCAGGATCCAGAACACTCAAGCTTCAGGATCAGCGTGCGGCGTGCAAAATCATCAGCGCTCAAATCTAATTGAAATAGTTCAAGCTCAGTAATCGCAGTAAGGAAGGGCGGTTTACCCCCGCTCAAGATCCAGAACACTCAACTTCAGGATCAGCGTGCGGCGTGCAAAATCATCAACGCTCTAGCCTAAATGAAATAGGTCAAGCTCAGTAATCGCAGTAAGTAAGGGCGGTTTACCCCCGCTCAGGATCCAGAACACTCAACTTCAGGATCAGCGTGCGGCGTGCAAAATCATCAGCGCTCTAGCCTAAATGAAATAGGTCAAGCTCAGTAATCGCAGTCAGGAAGGGCGGTTTACCCCCGCTCA
>DATIBJ010000246.1:0-46567 GCA_035457565.1 Pyrinomonadaceae bacterium
CGGCACGTGGTTACATGGCGACCAGCGCAGATCCATTGATCGCTTTCACAATCGCTATGGTGATCCATAACGGCCGCCAAATGAAGCGTGGCAAGACTACAATCGCAAGCAGCCAGGGGAATGATCTGCCAAACTTTGATGACTGAACCAATCGCTGCGCACCCACCCGCTACCGCGAGGTGCTACTGACCTCATCACACCACGTTGAGTGATGCATGAGATTGCGCACCGGCTGACATCATGGACACGAACCGCCGGGGTCGTTCTCTAAAACTTTTTGAGAAACGTCGGCTGGCCGATGGTAGGATACGCGACGGCGACTGTAGCTATGCGAGTTTTGGGAATTGATCCAGGCAGTCAGACGACAGGATGGGGCGTCGTGGAAGGTGATGCGCGCCGCTATAAGCTCATCGCGTTCGGAGCCATTCGTGCTCCGTCGACCTTGAGCTTTCCCGCGCGGCTTCTCCGCATGTGCACTGCTTTGGAAGAAGTGGTCGAACTCCACAGTCCTGATGCTTGCGCACTTGAAGACGCGTTCCTCGCAACCAACGTGAAGGTCAGCATGAAACTGGGCCAGGTGCGTGGCGTGGCATTGCTAGTCGCCGAACGAGCGGCGCTCGATATACACGAGTATGCGCCGCGTTTGATCAAGCAAACTGTCGTTGGTTATGGCAATGCGGAGAAGCATCAAGTGCAGGAAATGGTACGGCTGCTGTTGTCTCTGAAGAGTGTTCCTTCACCTCACGACGCAGCGGATGCTCTGGCGGTGGCGATCTGTCATTTCCACCATGCGAACTTTGCAGAAAGGCTAGCTCGCGCAAATGTTCGATAAACTTCAGTTTGTCGTGTGTTCCGGTTAATTCAACTTCTTTCAATCCTCCAGAGCGTGGTGTCGGAGAGAAGTTGAATCAGATCGAGACGCTACGACAAACTAAAAAGTTTATCGAACACAACCTCACCTTGTTAGGAGGCAAGGCTATGTATCCTCACAAACTCACAGTACTGCTCACCACTATTCTGTTTAGCTGCTGCTTTGAACTATCTGTCTTTGCCCAGCAAATGCCACCTAAGGGTGGTCGAATTGCTGTTGTTGTCGACGAACGTTTATCGGCGTTGCGTTTATCTCCAGACTTTTCGGGTGGATTGATAAGGCGCGTCGGACGAGGTCGGTTCGTGACAATCCGTGGCTCCAGGCGGAATCCTGACGGAATCGTTTTTTATCGTGTTAGTGTCAGCACTCGCACTCAAGGCTGGATGCAACGCGAGGCCGTCGTTTCCGCGATCCAGCGAGACGACGACAAGAGATTACTAACGTTGATTCTGAACTCAACTGAGTTCGATCGCATTACGAGAGCGCGGATTTTTCTTGATCTATTCGCGCGATCCTCTCTGCGTCCACGAGTCTTGTTGTTGTTTGGTGAAGCCGCGGAAGAGGCAGCGGCGAGACTCACGCGCGACGCGGTTCGCAGATTAGGCGCGTTGGACTTTACTCACTATCTCAACTACGTCGGTCTCGATCGGTACAACCGTCAGGGCATTCGATTCACTTTCGATCGAGCAACAAAACGGTTTCACTACGATGGAGCCGCGTGGAAGGAATTGATCAGGAGGTATCCAGGATCAATTGAAGCGACGACCGCGAGGCAGCGACTGGCGAATCCAAAACCCACAGATGAGTGATTGTCGGAGGGGAGGGGCGCGTGATATAGCCGTTACTCATCCTCCCGCCCTTCATCTCGCGGGATCAGCGGGCTCGTTCTCATTCTCCCCGACCTTCAGGTCGGGGGGCCCGCCGCGCTATATTCACCAAACCAGTTAAAACGGTTCGAATAATAATAGGACCCGCTGCCCCCGACCTAAAGGTCTGGGACAATGAGAGCCGGGCGATTCCTTTGAAATGACGGTTCGCCTAGCTTTTTCAGGAAAATATCGCTTAAACGGTTGTTAATAACTCCTTGCTACCCTCGTTTTGACAGTGGGAATGAAGGAGAACATCGTGCAGGCAGCCGTAAAACCCTTACGATTAGTGACAGAAGTGACGCAACCGCCGGGAGAACTTGAAACACTCTTTCGGAACCACCACGCCCGCGTTTTTCGCACGGCCCAGCGCATCACCGGCAGCCCCGCTGATGCTGAGGACGTGCTGCAAACTGTCTTTCTCCGGCTCGTTAAGGGGCAGGAATCATACGACCTGTCGCAGAATCCGGAGGCTTACCTTTCGCGCGCCGCAATAAACGCCTCACTTGATCTACTGCGAAGCCGCACGCGTGCGAAATCCGTGAATATCGACGACGTTGAGTCGCAATTCCTCGCGAGTAAATCAAAAACGCCGGAAGCCGAGCACGACGAGCGCGAGCTGCAAGCTTTGGTTCGTCAGGCGGTCGCGCGTTTGGGCAAAACAGCGGGTGAGATGTTTGTACTGCGGTATTACGAGGGGCTTGATAATGGAGAAATCGCCGAAGCAATGAACACTTCTCCACTGGTTGTAGGCGTCGTGCTTCATCGCGCACGAACAAAACTGCGAAAAGAGATTGGGCACTATCTGGAGAAACATCATGAAAAGCAATAATGAGAATGAACTGCTCGACAACGTAATCAACAGCATCCGAAGCGAGGAGATCGATTCGGCATCGGTGTCGGCTGCGGCAGATCGTGTTTGGGCGCGTATCTCCGCAGCTAACACCGTCAGTGACGTCAAAATATCGGCAGTCGAAAGAATTGAGAACTGCAGTGATTTCCAGTCGCTGATACCCGCTTACCTGAGTGGCAACTTGTCAGAAGCTCGATCATTGCTGCTGGTGGACCACACGCATGAGTGCATTCCGTGCCGTAAAGCAATGAACGACGCGCGGAAACGACGTCTTGGTATTCATGCTGCTCCAGCAAAGACCAAGAGATACAGTTTGCAACCCGTTGTCATGCGCTGGGGAATTGCGGCTGCTGTCGTTATTGGCCTCGGCTTGTTAGCTATCCCGTTGATTCAGAACTATCTCCCGTTTGGGACCAAACTGGAAGCAACAGTGCAGGCTGCTGAAGGTCAGGTTTATCAAATAGCCGACACTTCGACGACGGCGGTTGGAACTGGATCGAAGTTGCAGGCGGGCGAAAGTATCAGAACAGCCAAAGATGCGCATGCAGTAGTGAGTCTTGGTGATGGCTCTTTGATCGAAATGAAGGATCGTTCAGAGCTTTACCTAACCCGTACGCGCCAGGGAACAACAATCCACCTGAGCCGTGGCAACATCGTTGTCGAAGCGGCCAAACAGCGTAACGGACAGCTTTTCGTCGAGACGGGCGATTCGCTCGTGTCAGTTACCGGAACAATCTTCTCGGTAAACAACGGCACAAAGGGCTCGCGCGTGTCAGTGATTGAAGGCGAAGTGAAACTGAATCACGCGGGAAGTGATCGCGTGCTTCGTCCGGGCGAACAGGCGACAACGAGTATTTCGATTGAACGCATTCCTGTGAAACAGGAAGTAGCCTGGAGTCGAAAGGCCGATAAGTACGCGCAGATGCTTTCGAGTCTCGCAGTGCTAAACGGCGATCTCAATGCAGTGGCGCGTCCGGGACTTCGCAATTCAACTCATCTTCTGGACCTGATGCCGGAATCAACCGTCATTTACGCTGCGTTACCAAATCTGACCAACACCATCGCCGAGTCGCAACGCATTATTCAGCAACGCATGGAGCAGAACCCGGCGCTGCGTGAGTTCTGGGCCAAAGAGCGCTCTGGTGAACACATGGGCGAAGCGATGGAGACCATTCGTGAATTCGGCAGCTACCTGGGAGATGAAATTGCCGTCTCTGTTTCAATGGGTGAGAAAGGTGAGCCTACTGCGCCACTTGTGCTCGCAGACTTAAAAGACGCCGCAGGATTCCGCAAGTCTCTTGAGGAGCACATTGCTAAGTACTCACAACAGGGCAGCAAAGCAAATATCCAGTTCATCGATGATCCAGGCAGTGCGGACGGTTCGAATGCAACGAAAGACACGCTGTTCATTTGGATTCAGGAGAACCTTTTAGTTGCGAGCCCGAAGCTTAGTCAACTGCAGACCGTTGCAACGTTGTACGCAAACAGAAGCACAAGCGGATTCACATTCGCTCCGTTTCGTGATCGCATCGCGAGTATCTATCAGGAAGGCGCCGGCTTAATCGTCGCGGCGAATCTCGAGAAGATTGTCGAGCAAACGAAAACTGTTAGAACCGCCGATCCTAACGCTGAGAAGCACGAGGCAGCGTTGAATCAACTTGGTCTTCTGAGCTTGAAGTACTTCGTTCTCGATCAGAAAGATACGGATGGCAAGACGCACACCCAGGCGGCGCTTTCTTTCAACGACTCCCGGCGCGGCATTCCATCATGGCTGGCAGCGCCTGCACCGATGGGTTCTTTGGAGTACATCTCTCCCGATGCCAACGTTGTTGCCGGCTTCGTGGTGAAGAATCCAACAGCGCTGGTTGATGACCTGCTGGGTGTCTTGGGAACTGTCTCACCAGAGTTGAAGAGTACTCTGGAGAAACAGCAGACAGCGCATGGCCTCGACATTCGTAACGACATCGCCGCGCCCTTAGGTGGTGAGTTTGCGTTTGCTATCGATGGGCCAATTCTCCCGACTCCATCGTGGAAGCTGGTGTTTGAAGTGAACGATCCAAACCATCTTCAGCAGACCCTGGAGCGCGTTGTTGGTGAAGTTAATAAGGAAGTAGCACGATTTGGAAAGTCGGGGCTGGAATGGAATCGGTCTGAGATGGGCGGGCACAATTATTACACGCTGAAGTCTACCGATTTTGGTGTTGAAGTTAACTATACGTATGCCAATGGCTACCTGATAGTTGCTGCGACCCGAGCCCTGGTTGAAAGAGCACTCCAATCACACGATTCCGGAGTTTCTCTACTCCGTTCACCTAAATTCACAGCAGGTTTGCCGGCAGACGGTAATGCGAATTTCTCGGCGCTCTTCTATCACAACCTTGCGCCGCTCGTGCAGCCGTTCGCGGATAAGCTCGCGAGCACTGCAGGAAGTTTGCCATCGGGCCCGCAGCAGGCGGTGAAAGCACTTGCTGCAGATATGCCGCCGACGCTCGCTTACGCTTACGCACAAGGCGATACGATCACGTTTGCTGCGAACACAGAAGGCGGACCGTTTGGATTGAGCCCGGCTTCGATCCTCGGAATGCCAAACGCGTTGGAAATGCAGAGCATCATTGAACGCGGAATGAAGAAGTAGCTTCTTACTGGGAGCGCAGGCGTCTCGCCTGCAACTGAGCGCGAAGCGCGAAATAGAACTGTGCGACTGCGTCGCGTTGCGGACGAGGACGTCCGCGCTCCCAGATGTCTCACAATGAAATTACTCTCTATCTCTCTGGGATCGTGGCTGCTTTGTCTCTTGTCGATCCTTATCACCTTCTCAGATGAAGGCGGTAAGGATCTTCAACGCACTACAGTGTCCTCACTCATGATCGTTGCATTGTTGTTCTCACTCGCCTACGCGCCTTCGCTCTCATGGCTGCGATCACGCATGGGCGGTTGTCGCCCACCACTCGTTTTCCTGCTTGCCTCTGCAGTCGTTATTAACTTACCCGTCTTCCTCATTGAAATTCTTGCGATAGGCAGAACTTTAGCGCCCGCAGAAGCGTTTGCTTGCATTGGCGCGTTTCTGTTGATGGGCGCCGCCTTCGGCCTCGGCTTCGTTTGGAATTATCAAGACAGGGCGTTATAAGGAACAGCATGGCTCTACCGGCAACGGTTCAAGAGGAACAAATAAAAAATCGATCTGCTGCTGAAGCGCCGGTGATCGATCTGCACGGACTGTCTGTGTCGTTCGGTAGTCGCCCGATTCTAAAAAATCTAAAAGGCGATCTACGTGGGCGTGCCATTGGTTTACTTGGTCCAAACGGCGCCGGTAAAACAACACTCATTCACACGCTACTGGGTTTTCATCCCCCGACTGTTGGTACTGCGCAAATCTTTGGTTACGACATTCTCGACGAGGCAAAGCAGATTCGAAGCCTCGTTGGCTATATGCCTGAGCGAGATGCGTTCATCGCCAAAATGAGTGCGGTGCATTTCGTTCGCCTGATGGCCGAACTGTCTGGCCTGCCGTCCGAAGCTGCGTTGGAACGCGCCCATGAAGCGCTGTTCTATGTCGGACTCGGCGAGGCACGTTACCGCCGTCTGGAAACCTACTCGCTGGGAATGAAACAACTGGCGAAGCTGGCGCAGGCAATCGTTCATGGGCCCAAACTAATTTTTCTTGACGAACCGACAAATGGTCTCGATCCACCGGCACGGCTGCGGATGATCAAGTTGATTAGAGAGATTCGCGATAGTGGTCAAGCCCACATTGTTTTGTCTTCGCACCTGCTGCTCGATGTTGAGGAGTGCTGCGACGAGATTCTGATTCTTCGCGACGGAAAGATTGCTGTCTACTGCAACCTCGAAGAGGAGCGCAAATCGAATCGCAAGTTCTTGATATTGGAAACACGCGGCGACCAGACGAAATTTATCGAAGCGGTGGCCAAGCTCGGCTGCGAATATGCTTTGACTGGCGATCATCGTCTCAAGCTGGTTCTGCAGGAAGGCGTGGACGTGCGAGACCTTTACAGGCTGGCAGCGCAGGAACAAGTTCAAATACGACGCTTGAGTTACAAGCGCGACTCACTGGAAGACATCTTCCTCAAGGCAATGGAGAACGGCGATGGCGGTCTATGAGCAATCCTACAAGCGATACGCCGGACCGCTGACACCTGAGTGGAGTCGGTTTCTAATCATCCCTCGTCACGCGTACAGGACCGTATTCGGTTCGAAGCTCTTCACAGGTTTTTATGTTCTGTGCTTTATCCCGCTTCTCGTTGAAGCGATCATGATTTACTTACATCACAACGTTAACGCGCTCGGAATCATGCAAGTCAACGTCGTCGAGTTGTTTCCGATCGATGCGTCGTTCTTTCAGACCTTCACCAATATTCAAGGGGGCTTTGCATCGTTGGTGGCTCTGCTTATCGGTCCGCCACTGGTTTCGCGTGATCTGCGTAACAACGCGTTGCCACTTTATCTTTGTCGTCCGTTTTCTCGCACTGAATACGTTATCGGAAAAATGTCTGTGCTCTTGATTCTGTTGTCAGGCATCACCTGGGTGCCGCAACTGTTGCTGTTCTTGTTTCAGGCGTATCTTGAAGGCTTCGGTTGGCTCAAAACTAATCTGTGGCTGGCGAGTGCAATCTTCATCGGCAGCTTTGTTTGGATTCTTTTGCTCGCGCTAATCTCGCAAACGATCTCTGCGCTCGTGAAGTGGCGCGTCGTGGCAAGCGGCATCATGTTGGGCCTTTTCTTTGTGCCTTCAGCATTTGGCGTGTTCGTTAACGAAGTGTTCACAACGCGTATCGGCAATTTGCTGAGTTTTATTGGGCTGATGACGAATGTTTCATCAGGTCTCTTTGGCACTTTTGTTCGGACGGACACGGTTATGCGAACCAACTTCAACGGCGTCCTGACGCAAAGATTGGTTAGCGAACCACCGTTGTGGGCTTCATGGACCATGCTCTTTTTGATCTGCACGGTTTGTTTAGCGTTACTGTCGAGAAGACTTAAAGCTTACGAAGTAGTGAAGTAAGTCGGAACCGATTTTATGGTTGCTGAGAATCAACTCATCATCTTCGACGATGTCTCCAAGTTTTATGGAGAGATACTCGGAGTGAATCGTGTCAACCTCCAGATCGCTCCTGGAATCACAAGCCTTGTGGGACCGAACGGGGCAGGGAAGTCGACACTTATGAACCTGATGACGGGTCTGCTACGGCCGACGCGAGGCAGTATCACAGTTTTGGGTATTCGCACGGATCAGCCGGAACAGTTATTCCGTGCGGTGGGTTACTGTACTCAGTTTGATTCGTTTCCTCGCGGTGTCACAGGCCGGGAGTTCATCACGTCGTTCTTACTTGTTCACGGCTTTAATCAAAAGCGCGCTGAACAACTCTGCGATGTTGCGCTCGCACATGTGAATCTATTGGAAGCAGGTGATCGAAAGGTTGCGGCGTACAGCAAAGGCATGCGACAGCGCATCCGTCTGGCGCAGGCCATAGCGCACGAGCCCAGGGTGTTGATCCTGGACGAGCCCTTGAACGGTCTTGACCCCATGGTGCGCGCCGAAACAATCGCTTTGTTTCGGCGGTTTGCTGCTGAAGGTTTTCACCTGATCATCTCATCGCACATTCTGCATGAGGTCGACATGATGTCAGACCGCGTCGTGCTGCTGAACAACGGCTACATCGTTGCCGAAGGAAACATTCACGGCGTGCGCGACGAGATGGAAGAACATCCGATGCAGATTCTCATCCGCTGCGACAACCCTTCCAAGCTCGCGGCGTATGTGTTTGAACAGGACCATGTCGTTGAGGCGCGGCTTCACGATGATCGGCGCGGATTGTTTATTAGAACTCGCGATGCAGATCGATTCTATCTGTTATTGAATCGCGTCGTCGCCGAGGGCGAGATCAACGTCGAATCGATCGCGCCGGTTGATGATGATCTGAGTGCGGTCTATCAGTACTTGATTGGAACCACTGGAGGCAGTGCGTAAAAGTCTTGGAGCGCTAAATGAGTTCAACCGCTGAGGTTATCCCCGTGACGCCGGTCAAGCCGAATCCTTCTCTTTGGCTGAGACAGATCAGCGCCATCTTTTGGTTAGAGATCCAGAAAAACTTCTTCAGTCGCAGGTCGATTCTGATTTACCTGCTGGCGCTCCTGCCACTATTGCCATTATCGCTGATCGCGATTGTCCACCCGGACAGCAACGAATTCAGGGATTTCCGGCAACTCAGCATGACCTACGCCTTCTTGTACAACGGGCTAATCCTGCAAACCGTTGTCTTTTTCGGGTGCGCATGGATCTTCATGAATCTGTTTCGCGGTGAGCTCGTGGACAGAAGTTTGCACTACTACTTTCTAAGTTCAGTTAGACGCGAAGTGTTGGTCGTCGGCAAATACATCTCAGGGCTTGCCACCTCGATCGTGCTTTTTACTGCAACGACCGTGATCTCGATGCTGCTGTTGTACCTGCCGCTTTTCTATTCGGAGAGCGTAAGGTTCTTCACGACGGGACAGGGACTAAAGCATCTCGGGACTTACGCAGTCATTACGATTCTCGCGTGCATCGGTTATGGTGCGTTTTTCACGGTGGTAGGACTATTTGTGCGCAATCCAATTATTCCAGCGATTGTGTTGTATGGGTGGGAATGGATTAACTTTCTGCTCCCTCCGCTACTGAAAAAGATCAGTGTGGTTCATTATCTCAAGTCACTGATGCCGGTTCCGATGTCAGAAGGTCCATTTGCGGTGGTAGCAGAACCGACACCCGCGTGGCTCGCGATCCCTGGCTTGATCCTGGTGACAGCAATCGTGCTGATAATTTCGGGGTATCGAATTAGGAAGATGGAAATCCGGTATGGCAGCGACTGAGGACATCGCCGATTTTTGATTGCCGATTGGTTCTATCGGGCCGTTGAATTGCGGATTCTGAGGACCAAAGGTTTTAAGTTCACCTGATTTCAATCGGCAATCGGCAATCAAAAATCGGCAATGCTTTATCTCCGGCTTACATACGGATTATCCCTGATCCAGAAGCGCCACGGTTTGTCGACCCAGTCTTCTGCGTAATCAATTCCAATTCGCGGTCCTTTTGAAATCTTCGCCGGTGGGATTGTTTCAAACTCCTCCAGCCACACCTCATTACCTAACAAATCAGCTCGATCAAGTTCGCGATCGATACCCATCGCAATACAGAGTTTCCCCGGGCCATTGGTGAGATTGTGATCAGGATGAGTGTGTCGCCGCTTACGCATGAAATCAATTCCTTCAACGGGCTGCAGCGCGCGCACAAGAATCGCATGAGGAATGTCTTCAACGTTGCTTACGACATTGAATTGGTAGTACATGCCGTAGACGAAATAGACATACGCGACACCGCCCGTCTGGTACATCGTTTCAGTGCGCTTGGTGCGACGGCCGCCAAATGCGTGTGAGGCGCGATCCTCAGGTCCTCGATAGGCTTCAACTTCTACGATCATTCCCGCGACCCGTTTTCGATTAGGCGTGGGAACAACAAGGAGCTTGCCTAGTAGATCGCTAGAAACCTTGAGGACGTCGGGTCTGGTGTAGAACTCTCGAGGGAGTTTGCATTTGCTGCTCAGTTTCGGATTCATGCGGCAATGAAGTCAGTGTCACCTCGGGATCCCGGGTGCAACCAGAACTCAAGATACAAAATATCAACGATGGTGGCCTGCTTTCGCTAAGATCCACAACAGCGCAACCCCCATGAAAGTTTCAACGGACAGGATCATCAGTCCTCAAGCTTCACTGAAACCAGGCAAGTGACCATGAATGCAAGTAGGGAAGGGTGGTTTACCCCCGCTCGAGTTGCACAACCGCAACTTCGGTTGGACTCTTGAACTATCGGAATGACGTTCAGGGTGATGAAACTTGAGACAGGGGTAAACCGCCCTTCCTAACCTGCGATTAATGAAGCTTGAGTTGTTCCATCGAAGCTTGTCCGCTGATGTTTTGTACCTTGACCTCTGCTTGCATTAGCTACCGCGCGAGTGGTACGGACTTCATTAATGTCTTAACTTCCAAAGCATCGCGACGAAGATCACAAAACCAATCACCACGATTCCTCTTCGTACCCAAATCTGTCCGATCCGCACAGCCATACTTGCCCCGAAGTAACCGCCAGCGAGTGCGGCGCACGCCATTACCAATGAATCCGACCACACCACAAGGTGCGACAGCGAAAAGCTGAGTACAGCAACGCTGTTAATGCAAATGCCGAGAAAGTTTTTGATCCCATTCGCGCGATGAAGATCATGGAGTCCCAACAGACCCATTACCGCCAGCATGAGAATTCCATTACCCGCTCCAAAGTAACCTCCATACATGGCGGAAAAGAACTGAAATACTATCGCGCCCGTCCACCACAGCGTTGTGGGTTTTGCATCGAGCGACCCCAGCCGGAGCCGTCGATTGATTGTTCCTTGAAGCATAAACAGAATCGTCGCGAACAGAATGAGAAACGGTACCAGTCGCGCGAATGTTGGTGATGGGGTCCAGATCAGGAGCCACGCGCCGATGCCGCCGCCGACGACACTGGTAAGCCCCAGTCGGATGAGTATGGTTGAACTGTTTTCGAGTTCCTTTCGATAACCAAAGAGGCCACCGAACAGTCCGGGCCAAAGCGCTACGGTACTGGTGGCATTTGCCACCTTAGGATCAAGCCCGAGCCAGATCAGCACAGGAAATGTCAGGAGAGTTCCACCACCGGCTATTGAATTGATTGCGCCCGCCGCAAACGCAGCGCACAGCATGACTATCCAGGGGAAGAGATCCATTCTCAGTTTGAGATTTCAGATTCAGAAGTTCGCGACATGTTAGAATGCGCCGCAAACTTTTGGCTAGTACAGTGGGGTCCAACCACTGCATGCTATTCAGTGCCGTCCGCGGTAGCCGGATGGCCACCACTCAACGAACGTACGTGTGCTACTTTATCGCGGCGTTGAGTGGCGACCATCTCCTACCGCGGACGGTACTGAATACCAAATGCATGTGAGACAAGACAATCTTCTCAACCGGATCCTTCCCAGACTGCTGATCGTCTGCGCAGTGGTTTTTGCGATCGCTACACCGGTCGATGCCAGGCGCTCAATACGCATCATGACCTACAACATCCACGTCGGCGTCGGCATGGATAAGAAGCTTGATCTTCAACGCATAGCTGATGTGATCAATAAAGAGCGGCCTGACCTGGTAGGGCTACAGGAAGTTGATCGCGGCGTCGAGCGAACACAGCGCAAGGATGAGATCGTCGAACTCGCCCAACTAACTCGGATGGAATACGCCTTTGCTCCTAATCTCGATTATCAAGGTGGTAAGTATGGAGTTGCGATTCTTTCGCGCTTTCCCATCCGCCGCGTCGATCACCGTATTTATCAGAATAGACGCGAAGCGGAGCGTCGCGGCATGATTCGCATCGAAACGAAGATAGACGGTAAGGTGGTGAATTTTGTTACTACGCACCTCGATTATCAGTACCAGGATGGTCGGTTGTTCGAAGCGGAACAACTGCTCGAGTTTCTGCGCGACGTCAAAGGCCCGCTTATTATCGTTGGAGATTTTAACGACGAGCCAAGCGGCGCGACTTACAAATTGATGCTTAATCAATTCGATGACGCGTGGCTGAAGAGCCGTCAAACTACCAACGGCCTCAGTTATCCGGCAGACAAGCCGACAAAGAGAATCGACTACGCTTTTGTTCGAAAATCAGATGGTTTAAACGTGAAGAAAGCGTGGGTTGTTGATACCCTCGCGTCCGATCACATTCCGGTAGTTGCCGAAGTTGAGCTCAAATAACCGAATCCACCATGAACCTGAAAAAACACACATCGACATTTCTGTTCGTCGCGATCATTGTCTTCTTTGCAACGTCCGTGAGCGCTCAGCCGGCGCGCGACAACATCGATTGGCAGCGTTACCAGGACATGGCTGTAAAGTTGATGCAGCAATATTTACAGGTCAATACGTCCAATCCTCCCGGAAACGAAATAGCAGCCGCGAAGTTTCTCAAAGCAGTCTTCGATGAACACGGTATTCAAAACGAGATCTTCGAATACAAGCCCGGGCGGGCAAATATCATCGCGCGCATTAAAGGTAACGGCAGTAAACGTCCGATCATTCTTGCGAGCCATTCCGATGTGGTTACTGCTGATCCTTCTGCCTGGGAAGTTGACCCGTTTTCCGGCGAGATAAAAGGCGGCTATATCTACGGTCGAGGCGCGCTCGACATGAAAGGCGAGGGACTGCTCCAGCTGATGGCGATGATCCTTCTGAAAAAAGAAGCCGGCGCTTTATCGCGTGACGTGATCTTTCTTGCCACAGCTGATGAGGAAGTGAATAACGAAGGCGCACTTTGGATGATCAAAAACAAAGCGGAGCTATTTAAAGATGCTGAGTATCTGGTGACTGAAGGGGGAGATAATCTACGCGCTGGTGATTCGATCAAGTTTGTTGGCGTAGACGTAGCAGAGAAAGCGCCCTTCTGGCTTCAACTAATAGCGACCGGGCAACCTGGTCACGGTTCGCGTCCAATCGCAGACTCGGCAAGTAATCGGCTCGTGCGAGCGATGGCCCGGATTGTCGAATGGCAGACACCGATCAAAGTATTACCTGCTGTCGAAAAGTTCTTCAATGACATTGCTCCTTTGCAGGAAGAACCGTGGCGCACAAAATTCACTAATATCAGCGAGTCGCTAAAAGATCCTGCGTTCGCGAAAGCACTAACAAACGAGGTCGAATACAATTTCCTTGTACGCAATACGATTTCGCTGACAATGCTTAGCGGAAGTAAACAAACAAATGTGATTCCCAATCTTGCGACGTGCAACCTCGATGTGCGTCTGTTACCAGGAGAGGATCCACAAGAGTTTCTGAAGGCATTAACGCGCGTGATCAATGATCCAACCATAACGATCAAGAACGTCAATACTTTCAAACCGCCGAACAGTTCGCCGGCTAACACCGAACTGTTTGAGATGATTGCGCGAGTGACCAAGCAGCATCACCCCGAAGCTTTGATCACGACAAAGATGCTAAGCGGTTATACTGAGAGTCAGTTGTACCGGCAGCTCGGGATAATCGCGTATGGTTGGACGCCAATCTATACGATCGTGGAAGAGAACGAAGGCGTTCATGGGAACAACGAGCGAATCAGAGTTGTCGATGTCAGACAAGGAACGCGCGAGTTTTATGAAGTTGTGAGTCAGATCGCGCGCTAAAATCTCCCGCACGCCCCCACCAATCAACCTGCAAGAATTTCCAGCCACCCGCTGGGCTGAGGTGGTATCGCGTAGGATGGTCTATGCCTAAAGATCCGCACGAAATGAGCGAAGCTGAGATTCGCTCACGGATAGTCACGCTGGCGTTCGGTGGGGATGAACGTCTTTTCATCGCCTTTTATCGCAAGCTTCAACAGGGACTTCCTGAGGGAACCGGTGTCGTGGTGCGCGGCAGTGCCGTCACAAATAAACGACACGAGGACGGCGCGCCGTTCGATTCGCAGGGAAAGGGAACTAGCGACATTGACGTTACAGTAGTTGGCAAAAAAGTGATGGAGGCTTGGAACGAAAGTTCATTTTACATACCGGGTCTTCATACGAAGCCACTTTGTGATGATGATCCTGACGCCGCACCGAGTTTGAATGAGTTGCGCGTGGGGCTGCAGAAACTTGTTGGGCGACCAGTGAATATTCAGGCGACCTCGAGTTTAGTGTTATATGCACGTGACGTTTTGTTTGGAGAGCCTTACTACGTTGTTGTACCGCCCGGTGACGACGCGTGACACTGAGACTACTCAGCTACAACATAAGATTTGGCGGCGTAGGGCGCGAAGACGCAATCGCAGAAGCAATTAAAAGTGTCGCGCCGGATTTGGTCGTATTCCAGGAAGCAACCCATCCGCACGTGATTGCGCGGATTGCGTCGATCGTGGGGTATCCGTTTTGGGCGGCGAGAGAAAGACACTCTATTGGTTTCCTGAGCCAGCGAGAGATCGCGTATCACGAATGGCATTATCCGGCAGGCGCCCGTCATTCATTCCTTGAAATCGTGCCGCTCCTCAGCGAGCAATCGCGAATCTTTGGGTTGCATTTGAGTGCGCGCTTTTCGAAGTGGGATGAACGTCGTCGCGCTCGCGAGATCCGTTCGTTGCTTGATGGGGTCAAACGACACCAGGACGGTTTTCATGTTTTGGTGGGCGACTACAACACGCTGGCGCCAGGCGAAGATCTTGAGCTGGCGAAACTACCGGCATGGATCCGCGGGCTGATTTGGATCAGCGGACGCAAACTCCAGCGCGACACCATTCAGGTGGCGCTTGATGCAGGTTATCTTGATTGCTATCGCATGCGGCATAAAGAGGAGAAGGGATATACCTTCCCTACATGGGATCCGCACGTTCGACTCGATTACGCGTTTGTGCCGAAGACGTTTGCTGATCGGATCTTGCAGTGTGAAGTTATTACTGAACCTGAGTCGGTGATGAAAGCCGCGTCCGATCATCTGCCATTGCTGGTGGAATTGAATCTCGATTGATGTGCTTCAACTTCCCGACCAAATGGGTGCCAGCGAAACCCTTTGACCCGCCACACGAGAGGCAGCCTCTTCATTTTCACTCAACATGCAGAATTCTGTGGTTGGGCCAAGTGTCATCTGCCGCTGCCACAAGCTGGTCCCCGGCAAGTTTTCTTCGCTCAATTGCGCAAAGAAGTCTTTGTAAGAAACACCGGCGGGCTTAGAGAACCAGACGGCAACTCGCTTGTTCGACAGGTTCCCCGTTCCTTGTCGCAGACGGTACAAACCGGCTGTACCACCCGCCGCCTCCTTTGCAACCACGTTATGCGGTTGCTCACAGACACCGGTCACAGCACCATCGTTCAGGCGGTCCATTGCGGCAGAGTTCTCCATCAGGTACCAATCCTCAAACACAGGACCGGTGGCCTCCAGCCAATTCGCAGCTTCAATAGAAAAGACGGTTGAGCTGAGAAATCCTGGCGGCTTATGGGTGGTGAGTGTTTTGTGGAACGTCAGAAGATTCGCCTCGTACGCGGCGCGGTCGACACCAGGTTGTGGCCAGTGCCAAAAGACGTATGCGAGCATCAACGGACCTTCAACCGATCTGCGTTAATCAACTGCCCTGCTGTAGTTGTTTGATGTGGTCGAGCAACAGCCGCTCGTGACCTTCGGGTTGCACTTTCAAATAGGTCCTGCGCAGGTTTCCGTCAGGATCTATCACGAACGAGGTCCTGTCCCAGTACATCGTCCCTTTGTATTCGCTTTGGCCGACGCCAGCTGCGCCCAAAAATTGGTGCTCAGGATCCGCCAGCAAGTCGATGGTGAAGCCAAATTTGTTGCAGAAGTGCTTATGCGAAGCGACGTCATCCGCGCTTACGCCCACTACGGCGATATTCGCGGCGTCAAACTCTTCTTTACTGGCTGTGAACGACTTTCCCTGGATAGTACAACCCGGAGTGTCGTCTTTTGGATAGACGTAGACTACCAACCATTTTCCAGCGAAATCATCGAGCGTCACAGTCTCGCCGTCCTGGTTCTTTAATTTGAAATCTACAAAGCGTTTTCCTTGTTCAAGCGCCATGATTTGTTCCTTTGTCATAGGGATCTTTTGACCGCGCGACGAGGCGCAGTCTTCACTGCGTCGTTTCTGCGAGATTCGACTTGTACTTCGTGTTAGTTTGGCGGTCAGTGAACTCGACATAAACCCAACTTGGGGGCACGACGTTGCTCTCGAGCGCAAACCAAAGATTAGACAGTTGCGATGGCGAACCGATGGCGCAAAAACCATTCAGACGCTTACCCTGCTGGTCGTAGAAATCGATCCAAGTACGCGACGCGTTGGTGTTGCTGCCACATGGTGGTAACGATGGAGCACGAGCGAAAAGGCTTGCGGGAAATTGGTCCTTGTTCTCTATGTCGTAGTGATAGCGCACAAACTCCTTGCCGTTAATCACGTTGTATTCGACATGAGTCATGTAGAGAACCGGGTTCGGAATCTTCTGTGCCTGCGTAGCGATTGCTGCTGTGAGAACGAAAATTAGAACGGCGAGGTAACGGAATTTTAAAAAGGGTAAATGCATTTCGGGGCTCCTTTTTGTGAGATAGAGGGTCGGTAACTCAAAGGGCGTTATCACCACGCTACCGCATATCGACCCCTGCGCGGGTCGGCGCCAGCCGATGCCACACCGGTTCGAGGATCAAAAACGATGACAGTGGGTGCCGAGAGTGTACCCCATGGTCCTTGTACCTTCGTCTTGTGTCCGCGGTATCCGAGCTCTTGAATCGTCCTCAGCTCAAGACGTGATTCAAGATTCAACGAGCCGGGTAGAAATTCATGATCATCGAATGAGCTTACGTAGTGTTGCGTATCAAACCGTGGAGCCTCGACGGCTTCCTGCGGGCTCATGCCAAACTCGACGATGTTAAGAAACACCTGAAGCAGAGCCTGATCCTGGTTGTCACCACCGGGAGTGCTTAGAGCCATTACTGGCGCACCATCTTTAAGGACGAGAGTCGGCGTCAGAGTAATACGCGGGCGCTTGCCGGGAGCGACGACATTGGGGCTATTGGGATCGAGCAACGCAGATTGCAACCGTTGGCCCATCAGTACACCCGTGTCGCCGGCGACAACTGCAGGCAGCCACGCGCCGCTGGGTGTTGCGCTAAAGAGATTACCGTCTTTGTCGATAACGTTTACGCATGTTGTGTCGTTAGCACGTTCGATCTCGGGCACCTGCGATGCACGCCCGATAGTGGGTGGAGTATTCGCGAGGATTGGCTTCATGTTCAGTGGATCGCCCGGAATCTGGGCCATCGATGCTTTTTGAGGATCGATTAACGGACGTCGAAGAGTGGCGTATGACTTCGAGAGCAACTCATTCATCGGAATCTTAACGAAGTTGGGATCTCCGTAGTAGCGATCGCGGTCGGCGAGAGCAAGTTTTAGCGCTTCGGCGAGAGTGTGAATGTACGTTGATGAGTTATGACCCATCCCCTTCAAGTCGAAGCCTTCGAGCAGGTTGAGCGTTTCAAGGAATGCCGGACCCTGGGTCCAGAAGCCAGCTTTGTAAATCGTATACCCGCGGTAACTGGTTTGAACGGGTTGGCCCACATTAGCCTTAAACGCGGCGAAGTCGCTCGCTGCAATCAGGCCACCGTTTGCCTGCATGTAGGCTCCTATTCGTTTGGCGATTGGACCTTTGTAGAAGTAGTCGCGGGCTGCCATCAAACCTGCATGACGGGAATTGCGAGTTCCCTTCGATCCTAATCGTTCAGCCCGAACTATTTCGCGCAGAGTCTTGGCGAGATCAGCCTGCACAAACAGATCTCCGACTTTCGGTGTTTGTCCGTTAGGAAGAAAGATACGTTTGGCGTCGGGCCACTGTGAAAAGACTGTCGAACGTGTGGTGATGTACTGGACGCGCAGTTCGTCGATTGGAAATCCATCTGCAAGTTCAATCGCCGGTCGCATTACTTCTTCGAGAGTCTTAGTCCCGAACTGGTCCAACGCCATAACACACGCGTCGAGCACCGCCGGCACGGTCGCTGAAAGTGGACCAGTAGAAGGAATTGAACCGGGTTTCCTGCCAGGCATGACCGCCATATCAGCTTGTCCGCGGGAAGCGTTTGAACTTGCTTCGGCCTCCATTTTCGTTACTCGATTCACAAAAAACTCGCGCGTCGCTTTCATCGGCGCCTGCCCCATGCCTTCGACGACCGAAACGTCACGTCCCTTCAACTTAATCAGAATCGGCACTTCGCCTCCGAACGAAAAATGCGAGAACTCGATTACCGATGCAGCAAGAACCGTGGCGACGCCGGCGTCAACTGCATTACCGTCCTTCTGTAGAATTCGCAGCCCGGCTTCGACCGACAGCGGGTGGCCGCCTGCGACGACACCGCGTTTGCCTCTAACCGTAGGGCGGAAGGTGTCAGCGTTCGAAGGTACGGTGATGTTGATGAAAAGCAGAGATATAAGGGCTACGACAGAAATCGCTGTGCGAATGGTAGGCATAGATGGGGCCCCTCTCGATTTTTGGACTGGCGAATTGTTAATCTGTTTTAGTTGGCAGTCAATAGTGGCGTACGGTGAGGATGCGGTAGTGTCGAAGGTAAGTAAGAATTAAGACAAAAAGAGAGGGCGCTGACCTCCCCCAAGACCAGCGCCCTTGCCTTTATCTCAGTTCTCCCATGGAGAATTAACGACGCGGAGATACTACGCGTGGTCCGGAAACCGTAGGTTGCGTAAGTCTTGTAAACCTTTTGCGAGGTTGTAACAAAAGTTTCTCAAAGTTGACCTGATCAAAATAATAGCGAGTGCTTGTCTTAAATACTTGTCTTAAATAAGAGGAGCTAAATGTCCCGTAATCCCCTGATTTCACCATATGGCTCATGGAAGTCTCCGATTACCGCCGACCTAATCGTGCGCGGTTCGGTTGGCCTAAGTCAGCCCATCGTCTCCGCAGACAGTGTCTACTGGGTTGAACTGCGCCCGACGGAAGGCGGCAGGAACGTAATCGTGCAGCGCGATGAAGATGGCGTTCTCAGAGACGTCAATCCAGCTCCATTCAACGCCCGCACCCGAGCGCATGAATATGGCGGCGGTGATTACACCGTAGCTGATTCGACGATCTACTTTTCCAATTTTGTCGATCAAAGACTCTATAGCCAGTCGCAAAATGGTCAACCAACGGCGATCACGCCCGATGGGCGAATGAGATATGCGGAGCCGATCGTTGATGCAAAACGAAGTCGATTAATCTGCGTTCGAGAAGACCACAGTGAGCCAGGCGCAGAGGCAAAGAATGCGATCGTCAGTATCAGCACTGAAAGTGCGACGGGGGAGCAAAAGTTACTCGCTTCCGGAAATGACTTTTATTCGTCACCTAAGCTCAGTCCTGATGGAAGCCAACTGACATGGCTAACGTGGAATCACCCGAACATGCCGTGGGATGGTTGTGAGTTATGGGTGGGAGATCTTTCTGCTGACGGCGAAGTAGTGGCGAGTAGAAGAGTAGCCGGTGGCAAAGCTGAATCGATTTTCCAACCCGAGTGGTCTTCTGACGGCGTTCTGTATTTCGCTTCAGACCGGGACGGTTGGTGGAACCTGGAGCGACTAACTCCGGAGGGCCAGATCGAACCTGTTCATGACAGTAAGAGCGATCTGGGAATGCCGCAGTGGGTTTTTGGAATGTCGGCTTACGCGTTTGCGACGCCGTCACTCATTGTTTGCAGTCATATTGAGCAAGGAGTTTCGCGACTGGGAACAATCGACATCAAGACCGGTGTGTTCAAAGACATCGACTGTCCATTCACAGACATTCAGTACGTTCGGGCCGCGAATGGACACGCGGTCTTTCGCGGCGGGTCCCCAATTGACGTCCCTGCAATAGTCCGACTGGACCTTTCGTCAGGAAAGTTCGAGATACTGCGGCGTTCAAATGAACTTATTATGGACACGAGTTACTTCTCTGTGCCTCGCGCCATCGAGTTTCCAACTGAAGCAGGCCTGACGGCGCACGGTTTTTTCTATCCTCCGCAGAACCCTGACTATCGTGCTCCGGCTGACGAGCGACCACCTCTGATCGTTAAGAGTCATGGTGGCCCAACTAGCGCCGCTTCAACAGCTCTGAGTTTGTCAGTGCAGTACTGGACCAGTCGCGGATTCGCAGTGCTCGATGTGAACTACGGAGGTAGCACCGGTTACGGCCGGCAGTATAGAGAGCGTCTTAATAACAAGTGGGGAATGGTTGATGTTGATGATTGCGTGAACGGTGCTCGGTATTTGGTGAAGAAAGGAGAGGTCGACGCCAATCGCTTGATCATCACCGGAGGCAGTGCCGGGGGGTATACGACACTTTGCGCTTTAACTTTCCGCAAAACGTTCAAGGCGGGCGCCAGTCATTTCGGAGTCAGCGATGCGGAGGCACTTGCACGCGACACTCATAAATTCGAGTCGCGATATCTGGATGGTCTACTGGGTCCATATCCGGAACGGAAGGAAGTTTACGTCGAACGATCGCCGATTAACTTTACGGATCGTTTATCGTGCCCCGTGATCTTTTTTCAAGGGCTTGATGATAAGGTCGTGCCGCCAAATCAGGCTGAGAAAATGGTGGACGCTCTACGCGCGAAAGGAATTCCCGTCGCGTACGTCGCATTCGCAGGTGAGCAACACGGCTTCAGGCAAGCTGAAAACATCAAGCGTGCTTTGGAAGGGGAGCTTTACTTCTATTCGCGAGTGTTTCGATTTGAATTGGCCGAGCCGGTCGAACCCGTGGAGATCGAAAACCTGAAATAGGAGATTACTGTATGGGCTTGTCGGAGATAGTTGCGGGACTGCCGCCGTGATCTCCAGCACGTATTACAAGGCTCTGATCGATAAAGTACGACAACTTACCCGACGTGCCGTATTCGATTGGCACTGCGACAGCCTCGAACCCGTCGCCGCCAATCGTTACATAAAACTTGTAACCGTGTCCTTCCAGCATTTCACGGGGCACGTGCTTCTGCGAGATCAAATCTTCAAACGTTACGTACGCACCCTTGTCCTTTTTTGCCGTTACTTCAGCGCTCGCGATCATGTACAGCGCACCCATCGTAGCGCGTTCGTTTTGCGTCATTGGCGAAACGTTAGTCTCGGCTGACATCCCTGCCACAGCCATTAACAACAGGTTCTTCGGAACGCGCAGTTGATGCAGAGGTCCGTTACCTTCGTTTGAAAGCGAATAGGTAACAGGTTCCGATACTACACTCAGCCGAGTTAGAAACTCCCTCATCTGATCACTGATTAGTATGCTTGGTTCAGCGGCCCACTTTTTGTAGCTCTCCATCAACGCCGGTGAGACATAAACCTGACCTTGTAACTGACGCGGCTGCCAACGAGTGAAGTTTTTGAAATTGATGTCCGATGAAAGCGTCTCGTGCTTTAAATATGAATCGACTACGTGATTTATGTTTTTTGGATCCGGCGCGAGCACGAGAAAGTTACCGATGAAGGCGTACGACAGGATATCTCCATAGCTGACGATCTCCACGTCTTCACGCTTCTGGGTTTTCGCAAAGCCGCTTGCCCCTTTGAAACCAATTGCTTCGATCAGTTTTGGTAGAAAAGCGCGCAAGCCTTCCTTGTCGCGCACAGAAATAGCAATTGTTGGAGAGGCAGTTCCATTAACGGTTGTTTGAGTGAGTGTGAAATTATCACTGTTCGAATCACTGGCCGAAGAAGGCGATATGGCGGTCGTCGTTGCTGTTGGAGTCGGTGTCGGGCTCGCTTTAGGCGACAATGGCATACTAAAGACGACTTCATCTCCCAACAGCGGCAGCAGGACGTCTGTCAGTTTTGCTCCCAGTTTCTTCTCTATGAAGGCGAAAGGTGTTTCGAGTTCAGCTTGGGCAGTAGGTTCTACCGATCTTCCCACCATCGCTCTTGGCCTTAAGAAATCGGCATAAACCTTCGGCAGGTCGAGCGACATCGTGACAAATAGTTCTGTGTCGGCAGGAAGAATAGTCGGCGATTCTGGGACCAGAACCGGACCAGAGACCAGCAAAGGGAAGAAAGGTATTGCAGGAAGTTTTTCACCGTGAGAAGTTACGAAAAGGGCCCGCACTTCAAATGAGGTCGCGTCGAGATTACCTGCCAGTCCGATCGCTTCGGGCCATTTCGCTTCGCTGAACCCTCCGAAGAAGGCCATGGAGAAACTATTCAGAAGATTCGCAAGTTCGTTGGGTGGTGAATCCGGAGCGGGCGCAATAACACCGGTTACGGCCACTGAATCCGCAGCCTCCGGTGACGGCACGGGTACAGGCGGTTCGGGTTCATCTGGTTCCTCAGGAGTCTTGGCAGGAGCATACGGACCCGACTCCAGAGCCTTTTGCGCTTCGATGGCTTTCTCTCTTTGTTCTTTTTCTTCTTGCTCGATCGCCTTGACGTTAAAGAAAGCAAAGACCGTGTCGGATGTGAACCTGTCGTAGGACGTACGGAAGTTCTGATCTTCGTTTAGTGGCTTACTGTTCGCGGGCTTAAGATTCTTAATTGTTAACGGGGAGCTTGTCACAAAGACCAAAGCACCTGACCGCGTCACATGATGCTGTGGTGTAAGTGCGACCGGTTCCGGTTTCGTCTGATTGGTAGCAGCGGGTGTCGGTTGTGCGTTTGGACCAGGGCTTTTTCCTGGAGTTGGCGTTGCGGCTGGTTGCGGCGGTAACACTTTCTGCAACACTTCATTCAGCTGCGGTTCAAACTTCGCCGCCTCTTCAGCACTATCTAATTCGATTGCGACAAGGACGTTGGGAATATTCTTCGCCGTCGGCCATGCCGCCACCATCATTCGCGACGTCGTAACTGCGTCGGCATGGGTCGTCAGCCATTTGACAGCAGTTTTGAACTCTTTGGGTGGCGCAGCAAGTTTAAGAACCGGTTCCAGCAATTCAGTGAACGAACTTGAATTGATAAGTTGACCAACGTTGCGGACTTCAACGTAGACCTTGTAGCTGTCGATTGAAAGCAGAGTGTCAAAAGTTGTTGCTGGAGCCGCTGGCGGTTTCGGTGCGGGTGGCTTTGGTTGCGGTGTACGCTTTTGCGCGATTGTGGACGGTGCAAGGACCAACAGAACAACGACGAGAAATGCAGCGACGGGGCATTTAGGAATTCGCATTAGTCTGCCTTCGGCTAGGGCTGGCGAATCATACCATCAAGAACGTATTCCGACGATGTTAAGTTCAGCACTCGTTATCGGCTCAGCCTTCGGTCGGTTCATCGTTAAACTGCGTAAAGACTGTCGCGAATGTAAAGCACTTCTTTCGATCCCTTGTCGGGTAATTAATGTGTTTGGACCACCTTAGAATCGCGGAAAAAGAGTATTGCAAATTCCGTCGCACGCGGTTAGATTTGTCGGACTTAATCCAAAAAGGCAGCGGCTCTCCCTGGTTTCTGGGGGTGCAAGACTGTCATTACCAAAACGTGTTGGGAGGAATTAACAGTGCCGACCGGAACCTGCCCCGAGTGTGATGCCGATGTCCATGTTGACATGGATACCGACAAGGGCGAGATCGTCTCGTGTGAAGAGTGTGGTACGGACTTGGAAATAGTTGGACTTGACCCCGTCGAGCTTGATGTTGTCGAAGAAGAGGACTACGACGAAGACGAAGACGAGGACGAATACTAATGAACTAGTTCTTCAAGCAGGAACTGGGTTTGTTTTAACGGTTGTCACCTTTACTTCCGCAGGTTCGATCAGTGCCTGCTACCGTCCACCAGCCGCTCGATACTCAGAACGGCTTTGGCGTAGCGTCAATCCAGACGGCCCTTCAACTTTGATAGTGTGCACCTTCCCATCGCGTCGTTTTGCTTCAGGTGGATAAAACGCGAGCACATATGCCGAGCTTACTTCCTCAGCCAGTGCTCTAAACAAAGGACCGTAATCTCGTTCGTTCGCGTATACGTTTCGCCCGCCAGTTGATTCCGCCAATCCACTGACGTCAAGTGGTGTCGGTAAGGGTTTCTGATTAGTCGACGCGACTGACCGCGAATATGATGGCAGCGTTACGACAAACACACTGACGTCAGCAGCGTTTGCCCGTTCAATGACCGTCGCGGGAGCCACCGTATCGCCGACCGGAAAACCGTCAGTGACTACCAGCACGGCTCGCCTAATCAGACGTCGTTCGCGAGTCCGTGGAGCCTGCTTCACAAGCATTCGAATCGCGTCGTCGACCGCATCGTACGTGTGCGTTGAAAGTGCCGTTGCAGGATCTTGAGAAACGCGGCGCATCGCCTCATCTAGTTTCGAAGGATCAGAGGTGAGTTTCTGAACGGTTTTGACTCGCATTCCAAACGTCATGACTGCATAAAGCGTCTGATGGTGGGAGAGCTGAGCGGCAAACGACTGCATCGCTTGACGAATGCGATTGAGTTCTTCCGCAGTAATGCTTCCTGAAATGTCGATTGTGAACACAACAGCCAACGGTCGTGGCTCGCCGCTTCGTTGTTCAACTTGAAAGAACGAGATGGTCTGTTCCGATCCGTCAGAATAAAGCTTGAAGTCTTCCTGACGGAGATTACGGACCGGCCGACCTTCAGAATCCGTCGCAGTCACGTCCACTGATACGAGATCAGTATCGATTCGAAGAACATCTGCAGGGTCCTGTTCAGCGGGAAACACCTTCCTCGGCCGTTGGCTCGTCGGGTTTGTTGTTTGTCCAAAAATCGACACGGTCAATGTAACGACGACGAGCCCGATGAGAGTCAAAGATGGCGAAGGGAAGCGGACGATCTTTCGCATTTAGTTAGAACCTGGATTCACAACGAACTGTACGCACGGGAAAGTCATCAGAGCACAGGGGAGACGGCCAAGGCGTTGACGAGTACGCCGGAAACATTGTTTGACGCTGAGGCGACTCTGATGCCGGGATGCTATCATGGAAATACACGAAATTGCCCGCTGCCGATATTACGAGGAGGCCTGCTTGTGAGATTCAAAAAACTTGTGTCCGTGCTGCCTTTGATCTTGCTTGCGATCGCGGTTGCACACGGTCAGGACAACAAATCGACCGGTGCGATCAAAGGAAAAGTGCGTGTTGAAGTAGGCACCGCCTCAGATGTCAGTGTCATTGTTCGCGAAGGCGACCGGGAAGTGCGGCGTGTCTCGACCGACAAGAACGGCGACTTTCTCGTTTCCAGGCTGGCGCCCGGTCGGTATGGTCTCACCTTCCGGAAAACCGGGTTGAGTGTCGGCACGATCGAAGACATTGAAGTTAAACCCGGCAAGACACGGTCGTTGGGAGATCGGCTGGTTCTGACAATCGACGAAGGATCAATAGCCTTCATCAGAGGAAGCGTCTTTAGTAGTGAAGGACGAAGCGTTCCGAACGCGAAGGTTGAACTAGCGAAGGTTATGGACGACGGCACAGCAAAGAAAATTGACGGTCGATTGACGACCGAAACGGGAACGTTCGTATTCAGACTTTCGCCGGATCTTGGAAAGTATCGCGTTAGCGTCAAACGCGAAGGTGGCGAGCCGATCGCCAAAGACGTGGAGATTGATGGCGCCGCCGTTTATCGCGTCGCCTTATCATTTCCGCCGAAGCCTTAGCTCGCGCGAGTAAGAAACAAAGTCTGCGGTTGGCAGGCTGCCCCACCATCCACGTTTGGATGGTCTGATTACAACCATGGCTGATGAGCGAGAAGAGTTTTTGACTGCGAAGCAGTTGGCGCAGTTCTTACAAGTTAGCGAATCAACTGTCAGGCGGTTAGCAGCGAAGCGGCGGATTCCGTCTGTACGTCTTACGCCACGGATTATTCGGTTCCATCTCGACGCTGTGCGAGAAGCACTGGACGTTCCGAAGTATCGGATTCGTCATGGCGAGTACGCCGAACAAGTTGACGATGCGCAGCTCACCTTTGACGACTTCCTACTAAGTTGAACGAGCACGGTTCGTTGGTGGTCTGAACTCGATCCACCTTCCTTCTTGCTTGACGTAAATACGCGGAGGCGTCAATTTGAAACCTTTCTTAAATCCGGGACTTGAAGCAATGAATCTTTTCACCGTCGCCTGATCACCGGTTGCTACTCGCCATGTTCCATCCTCGCGAACCAGATATTGCTGAACGACAATCTTTCCTTCCGCTTGGATGGGATTCACGACTCGTCCGTACAAAACAGTGTCGACAACAGCCAAGTTCCCGCCGATCTTAATCGCGCCTACATCCATCTTGTCCAAAACGTAAAGGTCCTGGGCTCGCTGCAACGCGTTAACGAATCGCTCGCGTGACATTCGTGAGCGTTGCGTGCTCGGCAAAACGTCGTACAGCGCTCCGTAATCACGCGATTTGAGTTGTTCAAAAACACGCTGGACTGCGTCTCGTACGTCGGATTGATCTGACGCGATCGCCGAATGCAGACTGCCGCCAATTACTAGAAGTAAACTAAGAAAGAGAATCTTCAGTGTCTTGTTCTTCATCTGCTTCCCGACCTTGATTAAACGACCCATCTTCTTCATCCTCGAATCCACGAAGGCGCGTCTTCACCTGCTGCCGATAATTCAGAAACCACGCGACCGTGCCAACCGCAGCTACCACAAACGCCGCCTCAAACTTCGACTGGATAACCAAAACGATCGCGACCACGGTGAATACCGCCGCGATTGGTACCCAAAGACTCTTCATTGCACGACCACTGGAATCACCACGTCCTTCGAACCCGGAGGATAACAAACCTTCTCGTCACAGGCTTGGACGCGTAGTGTTGCTGCGAGGTTTGTTCGACCTGGTCTCGCTGTGGGATCGGCTTGAAGTCGGACAGTGATTGACGTCTCGCCTTCGTAAACCGCCAACGGTTTTTCGGCAAACTCAAAGCTCCTCGTCAATGGATCAGGGTATTTTATGAAACTGATGGATACACCTGCATCGGGCTTAACTTCGAGTTCCGTTGGTATGAGATACGGGAAGGTCGGCGGATTCGCGTTCACGTGAAAACGATTGTCGATCGTGAGGCGCACCGGAGCATCAACGGAACCACCAGGCGATAGCGTAACTTCCTCGGGTGATACCTTCACCACATCGACTGAAGCGATTCGACGACCTTCGCTGGATTCGGGGAGACCTGGCGGCGGCGCCTTCGTTTGACTCGAACGGGAACACGCCGTCGCCAACAAACCGAGAACGACGATTAGGAAATAAGTAAGCTTCGACACATCTCAAGTGTACATGACGTCACTCTGAAACCGGAGCGACCTCCAGACGTTGCGCCAGGCGCATCCGTCGAACTCGTCGGATGAACACACTCGCAATCAGCCCTAACGGCAGAATTATCAGCACGACTATCGGAATCGACACGATAAAGAAGCGGGTTAATCCAAGAACGATCACCGACGCGATGCCGACGCTGTCTGAAACTGATTCGCGAAGACTTCGTCCAAAGCTGCTGGTGTTAACAGCGATCAAGACCGGGCTTTTCAGATCGACTGTGATCGTGGAAAGGCTAGAACGGTTTTCGAGAAAGCGTTTCCTTCCTTCCAGTTTCTCGATCTCAGTTCTAACGTCGGCTATCTGCCGCTGAACTTCGAGTGCGCCGTTGATCGTGTTTGCCTGCTTCATGATCTCGAGGAACTGAAGCTCCAGCGCTTTTTGAGTCCTGCTGCGAGCCTCGAGGTCGATGAATTCTTCAGTGACGTCGCTGCCCGAAATTGCTCGATTGATAACATTGGTTGAAAGCTTTTCGATCGACGCGACGGCCGTGTCGAACTGATTCGCAGGAACGCGCACGATGAGTTTTACTTCGACAGTGCGCTTTGATGGATCCCGATTTTCCAGGAGCTTCGTTTCGGACGTGACCACGAACCCCCCGAGCGATTCCGCGATCGAAGCGACACTGCGTTGACCGTCGGTTGGAGATGTGACTTCGAGTGTGAGCTCGGCGTTCTTGATGATCTTTCGATCCGCTGCCGCGGCCACTGTTTCAGCCGAATCAGCGGCTAATAGAGATACGGGTTGGGCCGTCGCCTTTTGTTCCTGGGACATCTTCGTATCAGGTGCTGTATACGCGCGAGATTCCGCGAGGTCTGCCTGCCGATAGCAACCGCTGAACGTGACGGCGAGCAGTAGAAGAAAGGAGAGAGATCTCATGATTAAGCCTCCGTCAAAGTTTTAGTGGTAATAGAACGTTTTCGGATGTGTAACCTTGCATCAAGAGACGAACGGCGCAATGTGGAGTTCCACATCACGCCGTAAGTCGATCCACAGGTTCCGGCCAGGTCACTCGCCGCCAGCCGCTTCTTTGCTCTCCTGTTTCTTAATCCCAAACTTCTCGAGTCGGTACTGAAGCGTCCGGAATGTGAGGCCGAGTAACTTTGCTGCTTTTGTTATGTTGTAGTCAGTTTGTTCCATGGCCTGGGTGATCAGGTTACGTTCAACTTCCTCGAAGTTAATTCCCTCTGCCGGCAGCTTGAACGCGCCTTCTGCGGCTGGTCCTACCTCCTGTCGTACCTCCGAGGGCAAATCATCGACAGTGATCAAATCCCCTTCGCACAAAAGAATGGCTCTTTCAATAGCCGACTCGAGTTGCCGGACATTTCCTGGCCAACTGTAGCTGACCATCAACTTGCGCGTTTCAGGCGTAAGCCCACGAACCAGGCGCGACGTGTTGCGCGTGTGCTTGTGCAGAAAGTAATCGATCAGAACGGGGATATCTTCCCGGCGCTCGCGCAGTGGGGGCACATCAATCGATAGCACATTGATCCGGTAATAAAGATCATCGCGAAAACGGCCATCGGCCACCATCGCACGCAAGTCGCGATTAGTCGCAGCGATCACACGCACGTCCACAGCAATCTCATGCGTCCCTCCAACGCGACGAATCTTTCGTTCCTGCAATGCGCGAAGCAACTTCGCTTGAATCCCAACGTCGAGTTCAGCGATTTCGTCGAGGAACAACGTGCCCCGGTCAGCGATTTCAAACAACCCTTTCTTCTCAGCATGCGCACCGGTGAACGAACCTTTCTCGTGACCAAACAGTTCTGACTCAAGCAGGTTCTCGTTTATGGCCGCACAATTGACCGCCTGGAACATCTCGGTCGAACGTGGAGACTGATTGTGGACCGCGCGTGCAATCAACTCTTTGCCCGTTCCGGATTCTCCGCGAATCAGAACAGTCGAGTTTGACCGGGCGACTTTGAGGATCATCTTCTTTACCGTCTCCATCTTTGGTGAAGCGGAGACGATCTCGGTATCAATTACGTCGAGTCGATCAAGGGCCCGGTTGATAGTCTCGAGCAAAGCGGTTTTGTCGTATGGTTTTTCAAGATAATCAAACGCGCCGCGACGCAGTGCTTCCTTGGCCGATTCGATGGAACCGTGAGCAGTCAGCAAGATGACGATGATCGAAGAATCGAGCGCCAGCAGGTGCTGGAGCAGTTCGATGCCGTCCATTCCCGTCATCTTCAGGTCGGTAAGAGCCAAATCAAATCGGCGCTCTTTGGCGAACTTGATTGCGGCTTCACCTGAAGCGGCAGTAGTGACGTCGTAACCTTCGTCAGCGAGGATCATCTCGAGTATCTCGCGCTGCGACTTCTCATCATCTACAACCAGAATATTCTTTCGTGGCATGACTTCGAGGATGAAGGATGAGGGTGCGGACTAACTCTCAAACGAATGGTCCTGAGCCTTCATCGGATCTCCTTTCTCTTCTACCGGTAGAGTTATCGTAAACGTAGTTCCAGTCCCTGGTTTTGAAGACACCGCGATCGTGCCTCCGTGATCGTCGATCGCTTTCTTAACAATGGCGAGGCCGAGCCCTGTGCCGGTCTCTTTTGTTGAGAAGTATGGTTCGAACACCTTGGCAATGTCATCAGCTGGAATACCGCAGCCTGTATCGCTAATCTCGATTCGAACAAAGTCGTTGCTGGCCTTCGAGAGATGGATAGAGACTGTGCCACCCGCACCATCGATCGCCTCTACAGCATTAATAACGAGATTCGTGAACACTGAGCGCAGCGATTCAGGATCGGCGAGAATCGTCGGTAGATCTTCTTTCTGAACGATCTCTGTTCGGATGCCAAGCTCTTCCACGCGTGGTTCAACGATTCGCAGAGCGTCCTCGGCTTCTGCTCGAACATCGACGCCTTGCAGTTCAAGCTTTGTCGGTCGCGAATATTTGAGAAAGTCAGTAATGTGTCGATTGATGCGGGCAACTTCAGTCTTCAGTTGGTCTGTCAGCCGGATAAACGTTTCATGTTTCCTGGGCTCTGCCGGCGCAAATGACGACCGCAGATGATCCAGCGTCAGATTGATGTAGTTGAGCGGGTTGCGAATCTCGTGAGCGATTGCCGCCGCGAGCCGTCCAACCACTGCTCCTTTTTCCGCTTGATGAAGTTGTGTTTCCAACTGGCGCGCACGGCCGAGGCGCGCGGTCATTTCATTAAACGAAGTCGCGAGCGTCCCCATTTCATCAGTACGATCCGCAGGAACCTGAACGTCAAAGTTGCCGCTTGCGACGCGACGAGCTGCGGTCGCGAGTTCTTTAATCGGACGGGTAAATCGCCACACAAAGAAGGCAGTCACCAAGGTCGTCACAACCAGAAGCACGAGAGTGTACAGCGCTGACTCGGTTGCCCGCCGTTCGAGAGTATTCGTCAATCTGTTAGCGGAACCTAATTCGACAAAGATAAATCTCCGACCTTTATCAGTTTCCACGGGGAAATAGAACGCGCCCGCTTCACCAAAATCTACATTGGTCGAAGGCGGCATCCAGGCGGGACGTTGCTCCTGTTCGTCCGCGAACTGAACTGCACTGCGCAACGGTGGAAGCGGTAGATCTTTGAATTGGAAATACTGGGGCGTTCCATCGTCCCGTTTGGTCGGTGTGTATTCCGGAATAATGCTGTCGAGAACATTTCCAGAATCATCCAATAACAGAATGTTTTTGACTCGGCCGTTTTGATCGTTAAGCAGAGGAGTGGGAACGCTCTCGGCGATCTTGTCGAGGTATTCGTCACTTTGAAGACTCTGTAGGCCCAACGCGATACCAGTCATGATGGCTTGCTCCTGCTCCATGATCACGTGAGCGTTGTTGCGAACCGAGCGGGAGTTCACGTAGTACTGAACTCCTAGAGTGATGCCAAGCATCAGCGCCAACAGAAGTAACAGACGCGCGCGAAAGCTCTTAACTAGTGCCGTGATTCTCATTACCGATTAAGAAGTTCCCACTGTATGCAGGGTTGTCATACACTGATCCCGCGTTGAGTGGAAGGGGCTCAGTCAGTCTCGACTTACGCCTGCAGCGATTTATGTATAATCCGTTACTTTTCTGTTGCCCGCACTCGAGCGTGGATGTTATATTTGCCTCGGTCTCAAATCAATGTCCCCAGGGACCGCCATTTAGGGAATTCTTCCCACCTCAAATGTTGCAGACGAAGGGTTAAGTGAATTGAACCTAAGGAGAGGTATTTGACGACTCTCAAAACTGCAAAAGCTGTTTTAGATATGAGGAAGGGTGCTGGTTGTGCCTTTTCGGTGTTTGTACCCGGCGCACTAAGAATTTCTACTGTACTCGCTGCCTGGTGAGTTATCCCTAAAGAAAGGTTGCTGACCCTGATGACTTATCCGTTTCCCCTTAAACTGCGGCGACTCGCCTTCATCTTTTTCATCATCATTTCTCTAAGTTTTTCTGCCGAACTATTCGCTAAGAAGCGCTCCAGTTCCAACGGTCGATCACGTACTGCGCGAAGTCAAAAGAGCAAGAAAGCGAGCGCCCGAAATCGACGGACGTCGAGACGCGGTGGCCGAACCTACGCGCGTGCCTCTCGTCGTGGGCGTAGCCGTATGTCCGCGCGGGACGTGCGCCGGCAACGTGCGTTGGTCGCGCGCGAACAGTCTTCTGCGGTACGCGCTCTCGAGCGCAAACTTCGCCGTCCATTGACCAGGCGCGAACGCGCCGCGGAACTGCGTCGCGTGGCGTCGCGCCATCGCCGCGACATACTAGAAGCTCGCCGTCGTGCTGAAGCCGCGCGTCTTGCCGCTATCGCTCGCCAAAGAGCGCTTGATGCAGCGATGCGCAACGAAGTTCAGTCATTCATCGCAAATGACGATTTAACTAATGAGGATCCGGAAGTCAGACGCGTTGCCGTCAACGCGTTGGGCAATCACGCTGGAACTGTCGTGGTTATGGATCCGATCACTGGCCGCGTTTATTCAGTAGTAAATCAGGAGTGGGCGCTGCGACGAGGTTTCAAACCTTGTTCTACGATTAAACTCGTTACGGGTGTTGCTGGCCTTGCGGAAAATATTATTCCGCCAAACGAGACGGCGTCTACTGCACGTATCGATCTCACCTCTGCTCTTGCTCATTCGGACAATCCTTATTTCCAACGCGTGGGAACCCAACTCGGTTTTGACAAGATGGTTGAATACGCGCGGACTTTGGGTCTGGGCGAAAAGACTGGAGCAAATGTTCCGTTCGAGTTTCCAGGTCGCCTGCCTGAAAATAAACCGGGGTTCGTTGAGCGCCGAATGTTTTCGCATGCGGACGGTTTCGAAGTTACGCCAATCCAATTGGGAACGCTGGTTTCGGCACTCGCCAACGGTGGCAAGTTGCTGACGCCGCAGATCTCACGTGCGCCGAAGCTGAACACCAAGGTCCGTCGCCAACTCGACATCAGTGCCGATGTGTGGCAGCGAATGGTCCCCGGCATGGTCGGCGCCGTGAATTATGGTTCTGGACGCCGTGCTTATGATCCGATGCAAACAGTTGCCGGAAAGACCGGTACTTGTATCGGCCAGGGCGGATGGGTCGGTTTGTTCACTTCCTACGCGCCGCTCGCCAATCCTCGTCTAGCTGTCGTTGTGATCACTCAAGGCACAGACGCTCGAGGCCACTTCCCCGCAGCTGTTGCGGGAGATATATACCGCGAGCTGAATCACCGCTTTGGAACTCCAACGAACATGCAGATAGCGAACACGCTTGACGACGAAGAAAAGGAAATCGCCGACGCTGAAGAAGCTGCTGAGAACGGTGATACAACAACTCCGGCAACCGGTACGTCCGACACGAAGCAAAAAACGACGGCAACCGTGCCTTCAACTTCGGCAGCTGCTGCTCAGCCATCACCAAAGCCTGCTGCTGGTGAAAGTCCGGCACTTCGCGGAACCGTGAAGCGCGTGTTGATGCCAATCGAGAAACGCAATGAACCGGCAACCAGCACGACTACCCCAGCACCGCCCAAAACGCCTGACCAAACCGCACCGGCCCAAAGACCACGACGCGCTCACCCGGACCAACCATAGAGATTTGATTAAGTCGATCGTCACGACGCCGGAGTCGCACAACGGGCTCCGGCGCTTTTTTGCGAGTTTTACATGTAAAGAACACGTACAAATGCTTGACACACTTGTGAGAGTTGCAGGAATATTGCGGGGTTCTTTTTCGGAATTAAATCCTTAGTTCAACGGCGTAATCCCCAACGTGCTTAGATCGGCAACCGGTCTTTGTGTGTTGAGCATCTTAAAACCCTGTAAGCGACGCGTGATCGGCGCGGGGATTGCTTTCAGAAAGTCTTTGGAGGTTCGGACCACTAATGAAAACGATACTTAGGTTATTAACAATTGGCGCGACGTTAGCCCTGCTGGCATTTCCAGTCGCTGCCAACTCCCTGTCAACCGACACTGTTGCCCAGGACCAATGCACCGATGAGAACAAGGCAGCTTGGTACGCGACATTTAGAGAGACGTTTAAGACAGATCAGCAACCAAAAGCATACGAAGCAGCGAAGAAGTATTTGACAGCTTGCGCATCAGAAGACACGCAGATTACCCAGTACTTGAAGAAGTGGGTTACTGCGTATGAGAAAGAAATGCGCAAGGTGAAATTTCAGCAGCTTCTTTACACTGACAAGAATTATCCCGAGGCATTCAAACTCGGTCGTGAGATTCTAACGGACGAGCCCGACAACGTGAAGATCCTCATGGATCTGGGCTACGCCGGCTATGTGAATCTCAGCAACAAGAACAGTTCGTTCAATGCGGATGCAATCACCTACGCTCGTAAAGCGATCCAGTTGATCGAGTCAGGCAAGTCGCTTGAGAGTTGGACGCCGTTTCCAAATAAAGACGAAGCACTTGCATTTTTAACTTACTACCTCGGCCTTACCACGCTTCTGCAAGATCCGGCAGGGTCCCTCCCGCTTTTGATCAAAGCCGCGAAGTTCGAAAGTAGCCTTAAGAAGTCGCCTTTCACTTACGACAAGATAGCAACCGCGTATGAAGCTGGTCCGTACGCCAAGCTCTCCGATGAATACAAAACAAAGTTTGGTGGCAAGGATGAAAGCCCGGAACAGAAGCTGGCCCTGGAGAATATCAATCAGATAGTAGATCGGATGATTGACGCGTATGCGCGCGCTGTCGCTACCGCAGGAGCTGATCCGAAATTCACTGCCGAGAAAAAGGGTTGGAGCGACAGTTTGACCCAGTGGTACAAGTACCGCAATAAATCTGAAGCAGGCCTGCCTGAAATGGTCGCGGGTATCTTGGCGAAGCCGTTGCCGCCCGAACCAACACCGCTAACGTCGCTGCCGGTTTCGGCTCCAGCTGCAACACCAGCGGCTGGCAATGGAGCAGCAACGACATCGACGACCGGAACCGCGACGCCGGGCACTAATACAGCGTCGAACAGCGGGGCGCCAACCAGCCCGAAGCCTGTGACTACTCCGGCGGCAACATCGACGACCGCGCCGGCGAAACCCGGTCCGAAACGACCACAACGAAGATAGGTATCTCGGACTTCGTTCAGATTTAACGCCGGAGGAGTTGCTCTCAGCCTCTTCCGGCGTTTTGTTATAATTGGCGCATTTTGAACGACCCTGTTCCAGCAGACACAGATCTGCAAAACCTCGAGCGCATCATCGGTTATACCTTCCGAGATCGCGCCCTGCTCGAACGAGCTGTGACTCACCGCTCCTGGGCGCACGAGCAAGTCGCGCCTGGAGACGAAGAGCACGCACGAAAACTCCATAACGAGTCGCTTGAGTTTCTTGGCGATTCGGTGCTTGGCCTTGCAATAGCAAACTACCTTTGCAACACGTATCCAGGTGGAACCGAAGGCGAACTTTCGCGAATGAAGCACCGCTTAGTCAGCGCCCCAACGCTAGCGAAGGCTGCGCAACGACTCCAACTGGGAAGCTTTCTACGCTTCGGCCGCGGTGAAGAAAAGAGCGGGGGCAGGCAGAAGAACGCGTTGCTGGCAGACGTGTTTGAGGCAATCACGGGCGCAATATTTCTAGATAGTGGCCTGGAAAGCGCAACTGACTATCTCTGTTTTGCATTGAAAGAGGAGCTGGCCGCGGCGAATCCACTGTCGGCTGCCAGCGCGGATTACAAAACTTTGTTACAGGAGAAACTCCAGGCTGAACGCCGCCCCGCTCCACGGTATGCGGTGATTGAAACGCAAGGGCCGCCTCACCAAAGAACTTTCTACGTGGAAGTGAATTGGGATGGCGGGAAGATTCAGGGCGAAGGTCATTCGATTAAATCAGCGGAGGCAGCGGCGGCTAGGGCAGCCCTGGCTGCGATGAATCAAACGGAAGCGGATATCAATTGACGTCGCATTTCGAACGCGCGGTACGAACATTTCCCCTAATAACTGACTTAAGCTTGACCACTGTAATCAACGTCTCTAGGATGGGTCATTAATGGCTAGCAAGGTTTCCAAAGACAAAACAACCGAAACGACAAGTGACACGGGCCAAGTGACGACTAAGCCCCGCCCTTTTTCGCTGTCGCGCCTGTTCAGTCGCAACGGACACTCATCGACTCCGCCGGTTGTCGCCCCGCCGAAGGGTCCGCGGAAAACGGTAGTTCGCGAGTACTTCGAATCGGCTGTGGTGACGGTCATCATGGCCCTGTTCGGAATGACCTTCATTGTGCAGGCCGTTAAGGTTCCGACAGGATCCATGCAGAACACGATCACGATTGGCGACCACTTGCTGGTAAACAAGTTCATCTTTGCACCCGGAACATCGCTTCCTTTCTTACCGCAGCGTGAGATCAGACACGGAGATATCATCGTCTTTAAATACCCGGGCAATCGCTACGATCCGAGTCGGGACCAGAGGGCCGACAACAAGCCGATCGTTACTAATTATGTGAAGCGCGTTATCGGATTGCCTGGAGATCGTATCCGGATCGAGGGTCACAACGTTTTCGTTAATGACAGGGTTGTCCCGGAGCACAGGATTGAAGCAATCGAGTACAACGGTAAGGCACCCTTGAGAATTATGAGTTCACCCGAGCCAAAACCGGACGAGAAGTACGATGTTTATTACCGCCCGGACTCAAACGAAGATTCTTCTGATTATGACGTGTTTAGGTTTGAAGGCAACGGCCGCGAAATCACTGTTCCCGAGGCAAGCTACTTTGTGATGGGCGACAATCGTAACAACAGCGAAGATAGTCGCTACTGGGGATTTGTGCCGCGTGACCTTGTTATCGGTCGGGCGATGTTTGTCTACTGGTCTTACGATGAAAGCGCTCCCACGGATGAGAGTGTGCTTGGCCCGATTATCAACTTCTTCAAGAATACTCGTTGGAGCCGTACCGGCACTCTTGTTCGCTGATTCGGAACTGCCTTCCAGCAGAGCCGAACCATCAATCATCCGGACAAGAACTCTTCATCTCACCAGCAGATACTCCCAATCAAGCCTATGCGCTGAGATGTCTGTAGTCTCGCGAGTATGATAGTCCGGTCATGCCTGGAGAGACCTTCAAAGCACAACTGAAGCGTGTCGTCTGGCGAATAGAGCACGATCAAGTGTTCGGCCGCGCCGCGCAGCTTTCCTACTACTTTTTGCTTGCCCTATTTCCGCTGCTTCTCTTTCTAGTAAGCCTTCTGGGTTACTTTGCCCAGGCGGGCTCCGAGCTCCGCAATAATCTCCTCAACTACCTGTCTGCAATCATGCCTGGTGCCGCGGTGACGCTGGTGCATACAACACTCGAGGAGATCAGCACCTCAGCGGGAGGCGGCAAGTTGTCGTTCGGGTTGCTGGCTGCGTTGTGGGCTGCCTCGAATGGAATGGGCGCCATCAGTGAAACTCTGAATAGCGCTTACAACGTCAAGGAAACGCGCCCGTGGTGGAAGGTCCGACTAATTTCCGTGCTGCTTACGATAGGTTTGTCGATTCTCATTGTCGCAGCGTTGGTGATAATCCTTTATGGCGGCACCATCGGTGAGGCCATTGCGAATCGATTTGGATTCAGCAATGCGTTCACAATGGCCTGGAAGATTCTGCAATGGCCTATCGCGCTTATTTTTATTCTGGCGACGTTTAATCTAATCTACAACTTCGCACCGAACATTCGCCGTCATCAGCGCAAGTTCTTTACCCCCGGCGCGTTAGTGGGTATTGCGATATGGCTTCTGGTTTCATTCGGCTTCCGAATTTATCTACATTATTTCAACTCTTACAGCGTTACTTATGGATCTTTGGGAGCGCTAATCATTCTGATGCTTTGGTTCTATTTCACAGGTGTTGCTATCCTCATAGGCGGAGAAGTCAATTGCGAGGCTGACTCGACGTGCGAGAGGGATTTTCAAGAACATCAGGCCGCGAAAGCATGACACCGGGATTTGAGGCTCGGTGGCGAAAAATGCAGGCGTGGTTAACTGCCATCGCTCTCCTCTTTCTGTTGTGCTATCCGGTTGCTGCGCAAAAGAAGTCTCGTACGAAGGTCGTACCGAAACCACCAGATCAACTTGTCAGGTTGAGGGAGGAGTTCATCGCGAAGACCAACGAGTACAAGAGCAGTCTGGGAAGACTGCAAACGCTTCTGGCAAAGGATGTCACTAAGGCCGAAGAAAAACTTGCCGCCGTACGTAAGCTTTTCGAAGAAGGACTAATTGCACGAGCGCAGGTAGAAGAAACCGAGCGCGCACTCGCTACGGCCAAGGACAAGCTTGCTGAGACCGAGCGCCAGATGGCTGCAGCAGATACACAGGTGGCGGAATTGTTGATTGAAGCAAAAGCTGCTGAAGAAATCTCGAAATCTGTACGGCTGGCGAAAGGAGGTTTGCTGCGAACAACTGCGATGATTCACTACCAGGGCACTGGCGGTTGGAACCTCGGTGATGCCTGGAAAGTGCAGCGGTTTTTTTCCGACTCGTTCAAGAAGCCTTTGCCGATCGCCGTGTTTGGTCAGGGCTCAATCCACGATCGTTGGCGCTTGGATCATCGTAATGCGATGGACATCTCGCTTCACCCCGACGGCGTTGAAGGTCAGGCATTAATGAGTTTCCTGCAAAAGAATGGGATTCCGTTCCTGGCGTTTCGCGAAGCGATCCCAGGCACTGCCACAGGTCCTCATATTCACATTGGCCGTCCTTCGCATCGTTACTAATCCATTGTGAGCTTAAATGAAAACAAGACTCTTAATCCTCCTTTCAGCCATTTGTTGTGTATCTCTAGTTCCCCAGACAAGTAAAAGCCAACCTGTGCATCCGGAAGTCCTAAGAGAAAAACAGGCTTCGCACTTTGCAGCGCTGGCGTTGAAGTGCGTCGCGCGGGAGTATCCAAACAAACCAGAGCACGTGGTGAATAACGAAGCTGATGTTCGGAGTCCGAAGTCTCTGCATCCAGCCTTTTATGGTTGCTACGACTGGCATTCGTCCGTTCACGGACACTGGATGCTTGCGCGTTTACTCAAACAATTTAGTTCCTTGCGCGAAGGCCCACAAATACGAGCGGCACTGAATGCAAATCTAACGGCAGCAAACATCGCCGCTGAAGTCACCTACATGAAACAGCCCAACCGCCAATCGTTCGAAAGAACTTACGGTTGGGCATGGCTTCTGAAGTTAGCTGAAGAACTCCACGATTGGGACGATAAGGACGCGAAAGTTTGGTTTCGGAATCTCAAGCCTTTAGCCGATCAGATCGTTAACCTGTACTTGGAGTTTCTGCCGAAGCAGAACTATCCAATCCGTACGGGCGTGCATCCGAATACCGCCTTCGGTCTGGCATTCGCCTTCGATTACGCGACTAAGATCGGCGATAAAGCACTGCACGGCTTAATAGTGGAAAGAAGTCGAACTTATTTTGCGGCTGACAAAAACTATCCAGGAGGTTGGGAGCCAGGCGGTGAAGATTTCTTCTCGCCGGCCTTCATGGAAGCTGACTTGATGCGTCGCGTTTTGCCGGCGGCTGAATTTGCAGCCTGGTTTCACGCATTTCTGCCCGGCATTGCGAAAGGGTCTCCCACATCTTTGCTCGAGCCGGCAGTGGTTACGGATCGAAGTGATCCCAAACTGGTTCATCTTGACGGATTGAATCTCAGCCGTGCGTGGTGCATGCGCCACATTGTCGAGGTCTTGCCGGCCACAGACGCTACGCGCGAGATTTTAAGGAAAGCGGCTGACAAACACGTGGTAGCCGGGCTGGATCACGTTGCGAGTGGTGATTACGCTGGAGAGCATTGGCTCGCGTCGTTTGCTGCGTACCTGTTGTTCGAGAAAGATTGACTGTCTTATCAGATCTCAATCTGAGATCTCACACGACAGGAATTAAAATCTGGCGACGGTTGCCCCGTATAGAGATTGCCCCCAGATAGAGAACGACATGAATCAGGAGAGTTTTTATGGCTGGAAAGATGGTCGAGTTTTCGAGTAACGGCGGAACAACTCCCGGTTATCTGGCAATTCCGGAGAAGGGTAGTGGGCCCGGTGTCATCGTAATTCAGGAATGGTGGGGATTGGTCGATCACATCAAAGACGTCTGCGACCGCTTCGCGCAAGAGGGATATGTGGCGCTCGCACCAGATATTTATCACGGACAAACGACTAAGTCGCCAGACGAGGCGGGCAAGCTAATGATGGCCCTTCGAATTGATCAGGCTGAAAAGGATCTTCGCGGTGCTATTCAATACCTGCGCAATCATGAAGCGACGACTGGCGAGCGTGTTGGCACGATCGGCTTCTGCATGGGCGGTGCGTTGTCGCTTTACGCGGCCAGCAAGAACGAGCAAGTAGGTGCATGTGTTGTTTTCTATGGTATTCATCCCAATGTGAAACCAGATCTGCCGAATCTAACAGCGCCCGTACTCGGTATCTATGCGGAAAACGATAAGTCGACTCCTCCTGAAGCAGTGCGCGAGTTGGAGCAGCGGTTAAAGGCACTAGGGAAATCTGTGGAGATGCATATCTACCCAGATGTCGATCACGCGTTCTTCAACGATACGAGGCCAGGCGTCTACAATCGTCGCGCCGCGGAAGACGCGTGGCGCCGCACAATCGAGTTCTTTGCTAAGAATCTATAACTAACGAAACTGCAATGAAGATCCTTATTGGTTACGACGGCTCTGAATGTGCCGACGCCGCGATCGACGACTTACGACGGGCCGGTCTACCGGAAAAAGCTGAGGCGCAGGTATTGAGCGTTGCAGAGGTTTGGCTTCCACCTCCCGATCCGGCTGAGACCGAAACTGCAGATACTAATCCGATCGCCGCACCGATGTATGCGAAAGCAAGACGCGCCGTTCAGGAGGCGCAGAACTTTGCAGATCGCGGACGTGCCCGATTGTCGGCTTTGTTTCCTTCTTGGAATGTCTCAGGCACAGGTACATACGGTTCACCTGCATGGGAGCTCGTGTTTATGGCGGACAAATGGCAGCCTGATCTCGTAGTTGTAGGCTCTCATGGTTACAGTGCACTAGGAAGGTTTGTACTCGGCAGTGTCTCGCAGGTTGTTCTGAATGAGGCTCAATGTTCTGTGCGGATCGCACGCGGGCGAGTGGAAGAACCTGACACGCCGGTCCGTGTGATCGTCGGTCTCGATGGCTCAGCCGAGAGTCAAGCGGCAGTAGAGGTCGTCGCTAAACGAACGTGGCCATTGAACAGCCAAATCAAGCTGGTTGTCGTAGATGATCCGGTTACGGCGAACTTTGTTGGTGACGACTTTCCGCCGATCGCTGACAACGAAGAGGACGCCGACCGCGCCTGGGCCCAAAAGATACTAGCAGACAGCGCGGCCCTGTTAGGTAATCCCGCCGGAATAGAAGTTACGACTGAGCTGGTTGAAGGAAATCCGAAGACTCAACTCCTGACTACAGCCGAGGAATGGGGCGCCGATTGTATCTTTGTCGGATCCTCAGGGTCGAGCCACACGGCAGCCCGATTCCTACTCGGAAGCGTTTCAGCCGCGGTGTCATCACGGGCACATTGCTCAGTGGAAGTTGTTCGCAAGAAGCAGTAATCAGTCTACTGTAGTTTGTTGAGGTTTGAATGTATTCAACAATCCGATTGTTACGGCAAGAACAACCGGTCCGAGAACGATCCCCAGTATTCCAAAGATTCGCATTCCTCCGAGGACGGAAAAGAACACGAACAGCTCATGAAGCTTTGTATATTGCTTCATAAGCTTTGGCCTCAGGAAGTTATCGACAGTGCTGATGACCAAACCTCCCCAAAGGGCCATCAGTAGTGCCTTGGTCCAATGACCGGTCAACCCCAGATATAGCGCCACTGGAATCCAAACGAAGAATGATCCAGCGATCGGGATCATGCAAATGAGGGCCAGGAGGACCGACCACAGTATTGGCGATGGTACACCCAGGATCCAAAAAGCGATTCCACCCAACGCACCTTGGATGATCGCAATCGTAACGACTCCATAAACACTTGCACTGATAACCTGCCTCGTACGCGCAAGGATTGCTTCGCTGTGCTCGCGCTTGAGCGGCAACACTCCAGGCAATGCATCCACTATCTTGTCGCCGTCTCGGAACAAGTAGTACATCGTGAAGACGACAAAGAATGCCTTTACTATAGTGCTCAGAACATTCCCGAGTAGACCGAGAGTCTGACCCAGTAACGATCTCAAGGCGGTCCGCGCTTGCTCGAGAAGAAACTGTTGCGGATCTGATTGAATGATGCCTCGCTCTTGCAGCCAGTTCAGAATATGACCGGTCCGCGGTGAGTTGGGATCGAACAATGGGCCAACCTGTTGAAGAGTTTGGGCGCTACCGGCGAGCTCACGCGCCAGAGCTCCAATGATGAAACCGAGAGGAACGAGCACAATCACTACAACGAGTATGCAGGACACTAAGGCGCTAAGTCCGGGTCTGCCAATTCGTTCGGCAATTCGCTTGTGGACCGGATAAAAAACGATGACCAAAACGGTTGCCCATTCGAGTACGACCACGAATGGCTGGAGCATCAGCCAACATAGATAAAGAGCAAGGGCGGTCGCAGCGAGAGCGGCTATCCAGCGCGCCCTTAGAGTGTCCTCTCTCATCGGACGTGAGACTATTCGCAACCGGCCCATCGGAGCAAGGAAAAAGCAAGGATGAAGGATGAGGGATGAAGGATGAAGGAGACGCGGGGACAAAGAATCACCGCGTCCCGGCGTCTCCTTCATCCTTCATCCTTCATCCCTCATCCTTGTCATGGCTTCCCACGTTTGTACATAAAGCGGCAGGAACTTGAATTGACCTTCCCACGATTCCGATTTGCCTCCAGTTGTGAGCTTCAAAAAATCCCACCGAGTCATCGTCACAGAGCGAACTGGACCAAGCCGGCCTGAGTCTCGCTTCGCCTTATATTCACAATTGAGGTCGGCAAAAAATCTGTCACAAGTTTTCGAGAGGTTGCCGAGTGACTGTTGCACAACTCCACTTCCGTCGGTGACTACGACGACTTTGTAGTGTGGAACCGGATCTGAGTCTGGCTGCGATGGAATGCAAGTCAAAAACTGATCAGACAACCGGTTACCGTCCAAGCTAATCGTATTTTCAAATGCAGCTGTCACCTGGTCAGCTGTTAACTTCTCTCCGGTGAACGAATATTCGAGGTTTCGTCGACACTGAAACAGAAGGTCAGGCAGATTGCCAACTCTCTTGCGGCAAAGAAAAACATCGCCGGTGTCATAACGCAAAAGCCCGTAGTTGTCACTCACGATTAACGAATAGGCGTGACCAGGCTCAAGCTGATGTGGCTTGAGTAACCGCACATCTCCCTTTTCACGGAACTCGTAGAGTACTCCTGGTGCGTTTGGCAGGAAGCTGACTGATTCAGAACGGAAGTCTGCAATCGTTTCTACAGTCTCCGTTGACATCGAATACATCGGAATCAAACGATAACGGTCAGCAGGTAAGTATTTCTCGAGCCGTTCCAAAAAAGCTTTGACGTAGCCACCAGTCCAACAGATATAACTTGTAACGGCTGGGGCATAAGTGTCGATTGATTGTGCGTTGATCGACCCGGCAATTGCCGCAAGGCGTTCAGTAGATCCTCTTGACGTTATGCGATGCGCGATGTGCCGAACGTCTGGATCGAAAGCCTCACAATCGTGCCACCAATCCCGGATTAACTTCGAGCAAAACTCCCAGTTGGACCGCAGCTCGTCGAAGAAAGTAGAAACAGTCGAAGGGTTTGTGCTGTAAAGAACGCCTGGGTTACTTAGTGTGAGAACCCAAAGACGAACAGCGGTGTCACCATACTTCAATCGCAGTTTACGGACTGCTGGATGACACTGGACGCGATAAGGCGCCTGCAGCGTTGAGAAATACGACGGAAGGCGTGTTTCTTCGAGGAGCATCGAGGTGAGTGATTCATCTTCGCTGAATGAGCTGAACACATAGAGCGTGGTTCTCTTAATCCAGAACGCCCAACAAGAACGAACGTAGAAATCACTGAAGACTAGCTTGAGCGCCCTCAATCGCTTCCTGGTAAACAACACGCGCTTGGGAGTTCCGGTTGAACCTGAAGTCATCGCGAATCGCACTACGTCGCGTTTTGAACTCGCCGCGTCGCGTACCAGCGCCTCTAGTTCTTTGCCGTACGACCGGACTGGTGTCTGGTCTGAAATCTTATACTTCCGCACCAGACGGTTCTGGTTGTAGCTGAAGAAACAGATTCTCAGTCGGTGAACGACGGTGACGACCGCTCCGAGTGCTCTAATCGCGGCGCCAATGGAGAACCGCAAAGAATCATTAATCAGAGCTCTCATTGCAGCTGCTCGAGTGCGAGATTAATGTGTTGCTCGTAGAGTTCCTTCAGTTGCGTTACATCTGAACGCGCCAGCAAGCCATTGTCATACGTGAATGTGAGCCAGGTCTTGCCTCTGTGTGTCGCCCCGTTGATGGCCAACGCGTGGAAGGGATGAAGTAGGCCGATACATTCGATGCGTTCAACGAGATCGAACACCCCGGTTTGTGCTGAGTTCCATCTGTCTGCATGTGAAAACACGCCTGTAGCCATATCGACTGATCTTCGGGCGAGGTTTCGGCGAAGAAGTGGGCCACTTAATGAGCGAGGCAGATGCACGAGGCCCTTAATGTTCGGCACGACCCACTCACCATTGGTCGTGCACCACTCGATCTGTCTTCGCACCTCACGGCACTTTTCCACGAGCGACGCCTTTCTCGAATATGTTGCATATACACGGACTCGACTAGTTCCGTTCCCAAACCCCTCGTTGGCTCGTTGCCTGACGTTGATCGGTAACCACAGGCTTATGTTTTGACGCTGATTAGCTTGGTGCAAATTATTCCATTGGGCATAAACCTCAAGAGCACACGTTGCGAGCAAATCGCTGTAAGTGAATCCGCCAAGCTTTCGAATCGATTTCCGCAAAGGCTTCGTGTCGATCACGATGGATTCCCACGACCGCAAGCCTGATCGGAATGCGGTTGAGGTGATTAGCCTGTCGGAAGGTACGGAATAAGCGAATCGGCTTTTTCTCACTGGGGATGCAACCGATCTTAAAGGCGGGGGCTCATACGCGTGCGCGTTGGGCTCGACCTCAATGATTCCGCCCGCAACCTCAAGTTGATGTCTCAGCCAAAGCGCAGCGCTCATTCCATCGGCCGCCGCGTGATGAAAGCGGGTCACCAGGATTGTTTCATTGTCGTCGATTGAAACGACGAGTTGCTGAACCGGGAACTCTCTTTGTAGGTCAAACGGTCGATTAACAAAGCTCTCGATCGTTGTGGAAGCATCTCGGCAGTTAGCCGTGTCAATCGCTTCTGACGACGGCGAATTCCAGACCCAGGTATTCTTCAACAGCCGAGAACCAGTATTCGGAAACCTTCGCCGGGCACTCTGTGCGCCACGTCGCAGTGCTCCGAGATCGAGTTTGTCGTTGAAGTGAAACAGGATGGCGAAGTCTACAGACGACTGCGCAGTGTCCATCACGCTCAAGATGTAATCGAGCGTCGTAAGTCGTCCTGACATTGCCGCGGCTGTCATGGCCGTGATGTGTCGAGCTTGATGTCGCGCCGCGGCCACGGTAAGGGCGATGCGTGCGTTGGTTTCTCGACGAAGGGCAACAATTCGATCCAGGCAAGCTTTGGTTTCAGGTGATGTTCACGATGCATCGACAGTCCCAGAGAAAACCAAAACATGAAATGACCGTAGTAATTATGCGAACGCAATTCAGCTGGACCAGTTGAGAAGCCCTCGTGCGTTTGGACAGCGAAGGGGTACCAAAGCAGTAGCGACACGAGCGTCAGCGGCGGAACAATACCCCAAAAGAACCGTTCGGCGCCGACCGCGCTCAGGATGAAACCGTGAATAAGCGCGATGGCCATGTAGTTCAAGACGAGTTCAGCGATGTCGGCTCTCTTCAATCGACCACGTCTGCGTAGCCAGAAGAACCAGTGATGAGGCATTGCGATGGCTTTCAGAGCGAGTTCAACCAGATTGCGCGACTTCATGAAGTGGTCGGGATCTTTGTCTGGAATGTTCGTGAAGGCGTGATGTAATTGATGAGTCCGGCGAAAGTTCGTGAAGGGAACCATGCTGGGAAGAAGGGCGATTCGTCCCCACCAGTAATTCCCAACACGAGTTGTGGCCAGGTGTCCGTGCACACTTTCATGGGCCATTACTGCCCCGATAAAAACCACGTAAGTCCGCAAAAATATGTCGGCCAGACGAGCCGCAAAGCCTGATATCGGAATAAAGAATGAACCAAATGACAATAACAGGACGAGACAGATCACTGCCCGACTAAGATAGAAGACCTGCCGTCGAGTCCAATTTGTTTTTCCAGAGAGCTCCATCATACGGTTCTCAGCCGCTACGTTAGCGGTCAAACTGCGTTATAGCGCTGATCCTATGACAGTTGTTTTACTGTCTTAATATTCAGATAGGCTGCGGTCCACCGACGGAGAATGGCCCGGTGATCAAGAGGATTCTGTTTTTACTGGTGATTCTTCCGCCAGGTGCCTTTGCGCAGCAGGTTAACAAGACACCAGAACCGTCGTCACAACTCGACACTCTGCGCGCGCAGGGTTATGAAGCGCTCTATAACTTGGACTACGACGGTGCGCGCCGTCGCTTCACGGAAGTAGCGCAACTGTTTCCGGATCATCCCGCCGGACCTCAAGCCATCGCGGCGACAGTATGGTTGCAACAGCTGAATCAGTCGTGGCGATTGAAGGCGTCGCTCTATAACAACGAAGCCTATTCGGGAAACAAAGAG
>DATIBJ010000247.1:0-11662 GCA_035457565.1 Pyrinomonadaceae bacterium
AACTCGTCGCCCAATTCCCTCTTTCGAATCGCCGGTTGTAACTTATTGACGCGGTCGTGCGTCTGACGTCGCCGGGCTCGAGCGCTTCGGGGTCTCGAAGAAATCCATGGCTGATTTGCATGGACCAGTTGGAATTCGGCGCAAACGATAGCCGCGCCGACCTGGAATTCCATGGATGAGCTTCGAAGTTGTACCGGTCCTCGTCTGGCTCCCGTCCGTTGAAAATCGATCCTTCCACTTTGAACCAGCGATACGTGAAGCCGGTGGTAAGCACTCCGAAGCTGATATGACTCGAGTCCTGCAGGTGATGCGATAACGGCGCGGAAGGGTTCAGACCGGCTGACGCACGATGCATGAACGCAACTGGCCCAAGCGCCGGCTCGCCCGGATAGCCAAGATACGTGAACCACGTTCCCTTCTCTCCAATGGGCATCGTGTAATTCGTGGAAAGCTCCATTACGAGATCGTGCGGGTGCTGCCTATCAATCAACGGCTCGCCCTGGTACGTTTCTCCGGTCTGAAACAATAAAGGTGAGCCACCCTTCGGAAATGTAAATGGTTCGAAACTGAACATGCCGCGCAGGTCTAACGTGCCTTTTCCTACGCGTCTGATTGCCTCGGGCATAAACCAATTAGCAGACTCAAACTTCGTTACTCCTCTTGGTCCACCCTGACCATTCACCCCAATAGTCGCGTTGTAATGGAACATCACAAGCCAGTCGCCTGATTGTTTGTGCAACATGTTCATCTGCGTCGACGCAGGCTGCCACGACGTGCCGGAACCCATTCGACCCATCGGCAGGAGATTGCTTTCACTTTCACCGACGCGAATGAACATATCCTCGCCGTGCATCATCAAGACCGGTCCCATATCCATGGCTTCTGAACCATGGCCCGTGTGATCCACCATGGGCGCAGATGGTGTTGTAGCTGGTTTCTTTTGCGAAGCTTCCGGAGTTGGTTGTGCGGCTGGTTTCTTTTCCGGAGTCTTAGGCGCTGGAGTCGGCTTCGGAGCAGGCATGGTGTGGCCCTGGTGTTGGGCGAACGAATTCGTCGACGAAATAAGAACAAAAATGAAGATCAGACCGCTACGCAGAAAAAACATATGCACCTCGTTTCTACTGGGTTCGCGGAATCCTCGTCAGCAAGTGACGAACCGAATAACTCTGCGCGACTTCGTCGCGTTTGCCGACGAGGACGTCCGCGCTCCCAGCGAGCGATTAGTTAGCGGTCTTCTTCACGTCCATGTCGCAGGAGTCGCCACAGCAGCAACAGCCATTCTTCATGTCATGAGTTTTCATATTCTTCATGTCATGGTTTTTCATGTTCTTCATGTCATGTTTCGCTGTCATGTTGTTGGCCATCTCGGGGCTGCAACATTGATGTTTAGTTGATTGATTATTCGCGCTCTGCACGGCGCCCGTCGCGGTTGTTTTGTGAGTGCCGGAACAACAGCATCCGGCGGTCGCGTGATTCTTGGCATCGTGCTTCATCTTCATGTCGCAAGAATCACCGCAGCAAGACGCAGTTGGGGCACCGTCGGTTTTCTCACCGGTCTTCATCGCACACGAATCACCGTTGCAACAGCACGAGTCCATTGCACAGCAACTCTCAGTTTGTTTCTTTTGATCAGCTTGTTGGGCGGTGGTCTGCGCAATACTCACTGCGACTGCGAGCAAAACCATTCCGATCAGTACCGCCAGGACGAAACTCTTATGGTGTTTCATCTTGTTTTCTCCTGAAATTAAGATCCATGCCGCGTGTCGACATAAGTGCCGACACGATTACTTAACAGACGCAGACTGCAGAATTGGTCTACGCCGGCCAGATCTCTAGAGCAGGAAAACACAACAGCGAAGATAGGTGGGACCGCGATTATAAAGACTGAGTCGTTCCGTGGCGCGAAGGTTAGATACGACAGTCGTCGACGGAAGAGGTGCTTCAATAGTCCTGGCGACGCAAGCCTTTGAGGTTTCAGGACGCGCCTTCGAAACAATCGCCGATGCACTAACTGCCATCGGACAGCTTTCCATCGTCGACGATCGAGTGGGTCGCACTTGCGACGCATTTATCACATCGTGATCCGGACTGTCCGCCGGAGTAGTTGCTTGCGCCTTCTTCCTGGCGCAGCAATCATGCGAACTTGAGGCGCATGAGTCTTCGGCAACAACAGTCTCGACGGGATCGATTGGACCGGATGGAGAAGCGTGCGTCTCGTTACTGCATCCCAACAGGCAGCCTGCTCCGGCCATCCAAAGCGAAACGCTGATCGCCAGCGCCAGCCGCAGGATTTTCCTTATGGGCAGCAGATTCATCTCGTTTGGAGTTTACTCCTGGATACCTGAGGTTGTCGATGCAGGTCGGATGCTACGCCCTCTTCCCGTTTGCGGCGACACAAAAATGCGGTCGCTCTGCTGATACCACGCCCTTGCCATGTTCTTTGGTAACCCCGAAGAAGGTAGCAACGGCAAAATATTTTTGAAACCCCACGCCGCAAGGGACCTGGATCTTGAAAAATACTCACCTGCTTTTGTAGCCGCAAACATGAAATACCCTGCGACGGTCGCGGGCATTTCACATCATCATGCACTTCGTGCCCAAATTGTCACCATTTCCCACACCTTCTGAAACGCGGCGATTGTTAGCCTAACTCAAAGGTCGGTAGAGAGGATTGTTATGAACATTGATAAAACAAAGATAACTACTCAGGATGAGTTGGGAGAACCTGCTCCAATGGACGAAGCCGAAAAACGTGCGGAGAAGCAGATGAAGGAGTTAGAGCGCTCGGCTAAGCGAGATGTGGCTGAAGGATTAGGTACTGAGGATCCTTCGCGCAAACACGAGCCCAAAAAGGGCGAATGAACTAGAGCGTTAACCCTTGAGTGCGGCTTCAATCGCCTGGCGCAACTGCTTCGGAGTTGTGTCGCGACTGAAGCCGACAAAACGTTTTACGATGCGACCGTCCCGCGTTACTAAGAAACTCTGGGGGATCGCGCCGTCGCCTCGCATCAAGCTGATTGCGACGTCCCTCGTCGCCCAACCTACCGTATAGCCCATTTGAAAACTGCTGACGAACTCGCGCACAGCCTCTGCAGACGTATCCGGGTTCTCAGTGGAAAGCCCTACGATTTCAAAACCCTGCGACTTAAACTCGTTGTAAAGTTTCACTAGCTCCGGGATCTCCATTTGACATGGTCCACACCATGTCGCCCAGAGATTAACGACTAACACCTTTCCCGAATAGTCCGCCAATCGTATGGAATGGCCGTTAACTGTCTTCAGTTCAGCATTCAGAACATTCGGTGGCAGAGTTACGCCCGCGGCAGTCGGTCGAGATGGAGCCGTGCCAGTCGAAGTTGACGGTTGATCATTCGAACTGCAACTCGAGACGCCGAGCGAAACAAGCATTGCGAGCGATACAAACGTCGTCACGATGCGTAGCGGCGTCCAAAATCTTCTTTTGACTAACACAACCGATTTCTTTTGAGCCATGTACTCCCTACTGCTTCTTGCCGAATCTGAACGAATCCAGAATCACCGGCATCTCCCCTCGCTGTCCCACATCCGCGACGCTCGAGAGTTCCCCGGCCAGAGAGGTCGTTAGCATTAATAGAGTTGCCCCAGCGGAGTCGCCCTCATTACCTGTCGGCAGAAAGACTACGCGACCCCATAGTTGAATATCACCCTTCTCAGTTCCTTTTGAAAGACCCCTCCAGCGAAACTCATAGGCATCCATGGAATTGATCTTTGTCGGACCTTCAGAGACTTTCTCATACTCCGGATAATTCTTCGCAAGCAACGCACTTAACTCTTCGGCACGCTTTGGAAAGTTAGGCACATCAGAAACAAAACTTCCCGCGCTTGTGTACCAACTGACGGCAAAGGATTCCTGAGTGAAGTCAGGTGGCAGACTTCGTTCGACGCGCGCAAAATTTCCTGCACCCGGAACACCGGCCTTCGGATCCTTCTTCCAAGCCTCCGGGTAATAAAACGAGAAATCGAAGTAGTGTTCAGCAAGCTTACCGTCGAGGTTGTCTTTCGAGTTAACAAACTGAACAGTGCCTGGAGGAGCAACATACTCTGCGGCTGATGGCGAAGGTTCAGGGGTGGGCGTCGCGACGTTGGTATTGCTGTTCTTGTTCGTGTCGACGATCGGCGCATCTTCTCTCGACGTTCGACGCGCAGAAGCCTCGTCCAATCGTGGCTTGATGAACAGAAAGAACGCACCAGCCAACGCACCTGCACCTAAAACTAACAACAGCAGCACCCCGCCAATGATCAGAGGCATTTTTGATTTCTTCTTCGGGGCGTCCCTTGGCGGCATAACACCCATCACTGTCTCCGGCGCCTTTTCCAACGTACTTGGTGGTGGAGGTGGTGGTGGAGCCGCGGCAACTGGAGGTGGCGCTGGAGTTACAGGAGGTGGTGGTGGCACTGACGGCGGTGGCGTGGGCGGCGGAGGCGCAGATGATTCAAGACCGATCATGGTTTGCGCCGTTGTCGGAGCCGTGTCTCTACCGGTGGCTATTGTTTTCGCCCCATGATTGAGAACTGTCTCGTACTCGCCTGGCAAATCACGACTGGTTTCATCGTGTCCTGAAGACGACGGTCGTTGCGGCGCGGTATGGGTTTCCAGTTCTTCCGGAGTGGTGCGAACAGTCGCATTTGGATCAAACGTTTGAGCGCTGATGAGCAGGCCTCCGTCAAACGTGCAGAACTTCTGAGTTTCATCAGGAAAGGTTCGGTTACATTTCGGACAACTCTTCATACAAGAGACCTCAAGGGATTAGAATGCCGTCTGATACTAGCGCAAACGCGCTTTCGTCAGTTTATCGCCCAACGTTCTGTTACCAGGGTCGAGCTCCAGTGCTCTTTGATAAGCACGAGCGGCACTCTCTTTCTGTTTGGCTTTCATGTAACCGTCGCCCAGCCCTTCAAACCCAAAGATGCCTGCCAACTGTTTCCGCTCAGTCTCGCTTGCAAACTGTGCAGCGCGGTCGTAAGCACTCTCAGCGTCTGCTAAACGTTCCATGCCGAGGTAAGTACGCGCCAAAAGATTAAACGGTTGAAAAGCCTTCGGACTTACTTCGGTCGCCTGTCTTAAGTAGGGTTCGGCGTCCTGGTATCGTTTGAACACCACGAGGTAACGGCCCATCAAGATCAGCGAAGTCGGATTTCGCGAATCAAGTTCTAACGCACGAGTAAGAACAGGCTCGGAATCTTTCCACAGTTGTTCGGCCTGCAGCGACTCTGCAATCAAATTCAAGGTCGCGGGATCTTTGGCAAGCTCCGTAGCCTTCGCGTAGAGCGGAACCGCTTCACCGGATCTTCCAAGCCGATTAAGAGCCCGAGCCAGGTGCGCGTACGCCACCGCAAACTGTGGATCAAGATCGATGGCTCTGCGATACGAATGCTCAGTTTCACTATTCAACAGACCACGCGACTGCAATGCGACTCCTAAACGATCCCACGCAACGGCGTGCTTCGGATCAATCTGAACAGCTCTTCTGGCAAACGATTCAGCCTCGACGTAGCGTTTCGCGTTATCGGCGCCAACTCGCGGCTGCGTTAACACCACGCTCAAAGCAACCAAAGCGTCGACATCCTTAGGAGCAAATTCGACAGCGCTGCGATACGCGGTTTCCGCATTCTCCCATCGCTGCTGATCAGCGTAGACGTTTCCCAAACCATACACTGCGCGCGCGTCGCGAGGCTTCAATTTGGCCGCGCCTTGATACGCTTCTTCGGCTTCAGCGAATTTCCGGCCGTCGCGAGCATCATTGCCTTTGGCCAACATCTCCTCAAAGCGTTCGTTCACAGCGGCGTTCGCTGGAGGTCGTGTTGTTCGCGCGGAGGTCCTTCCACCGGTCGCGGTTGGCTTCGTAGTGCGTTTTGCCACAGGATTCTTGGGCCGAAAGATTCCGGCGCCACCACCAGCATCACCACCGACATCTTGCGCAAGCACACTCGAGGTAACGACTAACAGCGCAGCCACTGTCAAAAGGACGCGCACAACTACGTAAAATCTAATCATGGGTTTCCTCGTATTATTAAGTCTTCTTTTATAGCTTTGGGACTGAGACGAACCGGATCCGGGCAACTCAGTTCCGCCCGCGTCGCAAGCGGCCAAGCCTTCTCGGTAACGAAGAATCACTTGCGGGATTGTAGATCAGCTAATGCCCGTTTAACTAATTCGCTATAAACCACTGATTCTATTTGTTGGGGCGGCCCTCCGCGGCCGTCAACATCGCGGGTGGCCACGGAGCGCCACCCTACACATCTGCGGTCACTTGCCACTGCGAACCAGTCTGAAACCCAATACACTATTCTTCGTCGCCGGGGGAATAAATTCGCGCATGCAGGAAGAAAGGGGCTGAACTGTCGACTGGGGATCGCTCGCATAACCGCCGCCTCTAATCACAACCCAGTCCTTCGAAGCCTCGGGAATAACCGTGGAATTGCCGGGATAGGCCGAAACACGGGATGACGTCCATTCCCAAACATTACCAATCAAATCGACAACGCCCCATTTGTTCTGTCCGACAGGTAACGATCCGACCGGACCAGGAGCTGTTTCTTTAATCACTGCATTTCTTTCTTGCCACTGAGAACCCCACGGAAATAGATCACCATTTGCGCCGTTCCTCGCCGCGTACTCCCATTCGTCTTCAGTCGGTAGACGATAACTGAGGCCGTCACGCTTTGAACGCCACGCGGCGAATGCGTTTGCGTCCTCGAAAGAGACTCCAACGACCGGCCACAGCTCCTGACCTGCCGGAGGTTTGTTGCCACCCCAATACCCTGGTGGTCCATAAGGCCCTTTAGCAACAAACTCCGCGTATTGCGCATTCGTAACTTCAGTCTTGTCCATCGAAAACGGTGCGACTTCGACGGCATGAGCTGGGGTTTCCTGCAATGGACCATCGTCTCGACCCATCAGGAAAGTGCCACCGTCAATCGCGACGAGTTGCGCTTTCCAGGTTGGTACCTCCGGTTCGTCTGGAGTTGGTTTCGGGCGAAACACCAAATAGGCGCTCACAGCGGCAACAATTAAAAGCACGAGAGCCGCGGCGCCCACGATCGCGAAAGTACGACTTCGCCTGGCACCGGGTAGATCGATAACTAACTGAGGCGGAACGCCTGATCTTGTCGGCGCGATCGGGGCGCTCATCGACATCTGAGAGGAACCATCTCTAACTCGCGTTATCTCGGGATCGACGGAAGGTGGAACACTCGCGGCAAGTGGCTGACTGCGTTCCGCGATCGGCGGTTTTGAGATGTCGGCAACTGATGTATCGCGAGGAGGCATTGAAACCGCAGGCATCGAGGGTTCGGAGGTTGATAACTGCGTATCAAGAGGGAGCGGCGCTTGAGTAGATCCGCCGAGGACAGGTTGTTGGGTATCAATCAACGGCGTCGTTGCAAAATCCGTCTTATGTATGTCGACGAGCGTCGGCGCGTGGCGCGAACGAGCTGTCGCATTCGCTGAATCGATCGCCGTCCTCAGGCTTGTAAGAAAGGTATCGACGGAGTCAATCCGAGCGCCGACTTCCTTTTCAAGCGCGTGTCGAACTACAGCTTCAATACCCGGCGGCACAGAAACGCCAAACGATTGGAATCTCGGTGGTGGCATTGTCAGGTGCTTCTTCATGACGGAAGGAATCGTCGAGCCTTTGAAGGGAACTTCGCCACACAGCATCTGATAAAGGATTACGCCAAGGCTATAGACATCGGCGCGAGCATCAAGCTCTTCGTCGGACCACTGCTCCGGCGCCATGTAGTAAGGCGATCCCATCAGGCCGGTGGTTTGCGCCTGCACAAACGATCCAAGTAACTCTCCGGACTTAATCTTCGCGAGTCCGAAGTCGAGAATCTTCACGCCGTAAACGATGGGTACATCGTCTTCTACCATCACATTCAGCGGTTTTAAGTCCCGATGAATTATCTTTTGCCGGTGCGCGGCGCCAACACCTGCAGCCAGAGCGGCGATAAACTCCCACGCCCGCTCAAACTGCATTGGCCCTTCGCGCTGCAGTATTTCGTGAAGTGACGTGCCTTTGATGAATTCCATCACAAGGAAAGGCATTTTGCCCTGCGCCACGCCGAAGTCAGTTACTGAGATAACGTTCTGATGGCGGATCGCAGCAGCTGCTAATGCTTCCTGACGAAAACGAGTGGTGAGCATCGGATCGTTTCCAACGAGATCCGGAAGTATTACTTTGATCGCGTGAAGTGTCTTGAGGTAGGCGTGGCGACCTTTGAACACGACGCCCATGCCACCCTGGCCCAGCCGGCGTTCGAGGAGATAACGACCATCGAGCGTCGGTTCGCCTAGCAGCGTCGTCGTGGCTACGTTCCCATCGTCAGGACAATTAGCGGTCTCGTCTGGGAAGCATCGCTTACAGGTGGGGCATTCCTTCATCGGTGGAATGATAACCTAGTTCTGGGACTCGATTCGCGTTAGTTATCAGGAGCAGGAGCAGCGGGCAGGAGCAGGGGGTCCTTCGTGCTCCTGCCTGGTGCTCCTGCTCCTTGGATGGATCCGCTTCGTTACCTAATCACGACGTTCACCAAACGACGTGGGACCACAATGACCTTCACCACTTGTTTCCCGTCCACGAGCGCACGAATTTTCTCGTCCGCCAGCGCCGCGATGCGAAGTTCGTCTTCGGAAATCTCAGGGGCCGTAATCACACGCGAACGCAGTTTTCCATTCACCTGAATTGGAATTTCCAACTCTTCGCGTGCGGCCAGTTCGGGATCCGCGATGGGCCAGTCAGCTTTCAAACCACCTACGTGTCCGAGCGCTTCCCACATTTCCTCAGCCACGTGCGGACTAAACGGAGCCAGCATGACGACTAAAGCTTCCAGAGCCTCACGGACTACGAACACATCTGCTGGCGTGGCTGAAACCGGGTCAGCATTGAAATCGCTCAACTGATTGAAGAGCTCCATCAATGCAGCGACGCTCGTATTGAGATGCAACTGATCGAAGTCGCTGGTGATCTTAGCAATGGTCTGGTGCGTCTTTCGTCGCAGCGCTCGAGCATCAGGACCCAAATCTGCGATGTCTGCTTCCCGCGATTCGTTAGTCAATCGTTCCTGCCACCGCCAAACCATCGTGTACACACGTCGCAAGAATCTGACGGCGCCTTCGATACCGCTTTCAGACCAGCGCAACTCGTTCTCGACTGGCGCAGCAAACAGCACAAACAGCCTGGCAGCGTCAGCGCCGAATGCAGCAATCATTTCGTCAGGATCGACGCCGTTTCCCAAACTCTTCGACATCGCTTTCCACTCATCTGTGCCTTCGACGCGGTTAGTCACCATTCCCTGCGTCAACAAGCGTTTCACTGGCTCGTCGAAATCAACCAAACCGATGTCGCGCATGAACTTGGTCCAGAACCGTGTGTAGATGAGGTGCATTACCGCATGTGAGTCACCGCCGATGTATTGATCCACCGGAGTCCACCGTTTGACGATCTCAGAATCAAACGGTGCATCCTCATTTCGCGGATCGCAGTAGCGAAAGAAGTACCACGATGAGTCGACGAACGTGTCCATCGTGTCAGTCTCGCGACGCGCTCGTCCGTTGCAATTTGGACAACTCGTGTTGACGAACTCGGGCACGCCAGCCAACGGTGATTCTCCAGTGCCTGTGAAGTCAGCGGTTGGCGGAAGCACAACTGGAAGCTGATCGTAAGGAACGGGCACTGTCCCGCACTTCTCGCAGTAGATGACTGGAACCGGGGCTCCCCAAAATCTTTGTCGCGAAACACCCCAATCCCGTATGCGATAGGTCACTGCCGGTTCACCGAAGCCATGCTCTTGGGCGTAAGCCGACATTTCAGTTATTGCAGTTTCAGAGAGCTTGCCACCCCAGGGCCCGCTGTTAATCAAGACGCCGTAATCGACGAATGCATGCGTCATTTCTACCGATTGATCCGAGCCACCAATCGCCGACGGTTCTGCTTTCGGTTGTGTGTGCGAGACAGGCGCGATCACCTGTCTAATCGGCAACGAATACTTTTGTGCGAATTCAAAGTCGCGTTCATCATGAGCGGGCACGCTCATGACTGCGCCGGTGCCGTATTCGATCAGCACGTAATTCGCCACCCAAATCGGCACACTCTCGCCGCTAAAAGGGTTCACCGCAAGTACTCCAGTGTTCAATCCTTCCTTTTCTGCTTCGACTTCATCGCCGCGTGTCGCTCGTTCCAGTTTCACGCGCTCACGAAATGCGTTGATGTCGTTCTTTAAGCCAGAACCCGCCAACAGCTCTTCAAGCAGCGGGTGCTCGGGCGACAAAACAATTGCAGTTGCGCCGTAGATAGTGTCGATGCGCGTTGTGAAGACGCGAATCTTCCTGTCTGAGTCTTTAACTGCGAAGTCGATATAAGCACCTTCACTTCGGCCCACCCAGTCGCTTTGCCGTTTCAACACTTTTTCAGGCCAGCCGTCTTCGATCTGTTTGATATCAGCGACGAGCTGTTCAGCGTAGCTGGTAGTGCGCAGGAACCACTGTTCGAGATCTCGCTTTTCAACGTTTGTCCCACAACGCCAGCACACACCACCGGAAGATTGTTCGTTTGAAAGGACGGTCTCTTCTTTTGGACACCAGTTAACCGGCGACGTCTTCTTGTACGCCAGCCCGCGTTCCATCATTTGCAAGAAAAACCATTGGTCCCATTTGTAATAGTCGGGGCGGTGAGCTGCGATCTCTCGCGACCAGTCATAACTAGTGCCGAGTCGCTTCAATTGACCGCGCATGTGAGCAATGTTTTGTTCGGTCCAATCACGCGGGTTTACACCACGTTTGATCGCCGCCTGTTCAGCCGGTTGGCCGAAACTGTCCCAGCCAATCGGATGAAGCACGTTGAAGCCCTGCAAACGTTTGAACCAGGCGAGCGCATCGCCGATCGAATAGTTGCGAACGTGACCCATGTGCAGAAAGCCGGATGGGTATGGCAACATCTCCAGGGCATAAAACTTGGGACGCGGATCGTCATCAACGGCGTGAAAGGTCTTTTCGTCCTCCCAGCGCTGCTGCCACTTCTTTTCTATCTGTTCAGGAAAATATTTTTCGTCCATCGACTCGTCCTTATTAATACTCAACTACAGTTAACACGAACTGCAGACACAGACAAAAGGTGCTGGTCGCAATCAGTTTGATTTGTGAGTTGGGGTCCGCCGCTCCACGAGCTGGCGCTGTTACGCGCGCCGCAAGAGCGGCACCGTTAGGAGGAGTTTGGTCGGAAGTCGTTTCGAGAACATGACAGGCTGCATTTTACCTGAATTAAGCAATTTCGTGAATCGTAAATCGTGAATAGTGAATCGTGACTCTGAGTGACAAAACACGGACTTTCGGCTTAACAACTAACCGCCTTAAACGATTCACGTAATAAAGCTTCTTAGTGTTTGCAGGTTCTTTTGATCAGCTCGCGGATCGTCGTAAGGCGTTTCAAGGATAAAGGCCGCGTGTCTGAGTTTCGGGTGTCGCGCGACGCGTCGCAGCGCGTCAAGACCGATGTGCCCTTCACCAATATGCCAATGACGGTCGACGCGCGAGTTGTAAGCTGCGCGGGAGTCGTTGAAGTGAATCGCGCGCACCTTCTTCAGCCCGACCGTTCGATTCATCTTTTGAATTAGCGCTTGCAATCCA
>DATIBJ010000248.1:0-54264 GCA_035457565.1 Pyrinomonadaceae bacterium
TTATGGACTAAAAGTATTTGCCGAGTTCATGGTGATCGGCCTCTTACTCGGCTGGCTCCTTTACTTCATTCCGTAACCCGCATGGCCGCTCCGGTCTCATAGCTGATGGCAACTGATGGCAACTGATGGCGTTAATCGAGACTGAAGCTCTCATTCTCCGCACTTACAACCTGGCAGAAGCCGACAAGATTGTCGTTTGTCTTAGTCGTTCGCATGGACTAATTCGGGGTGTTGCTAAGGGATGTCGTAAGCTCAGAAACCGATTCGGGGCGTCGCTCGAGCCATTTACTCTCGTAAATCTCACTTACTATCAGAAAGAGAATCAGGAGTTGGTCTCGTTTAGACAAACGGAGATCGTGAGATCGCACTTTAATCTTTCATCGGACCCGGCAATCTTCACCGGTCTTGCGTATGTCGGGGACCTTCTCATCGAGTTCTCCCCTCCTCATCAAGTAAACGACACGCTGTTTCGCATGACGACAGCGTGCCTCGACGCAGTCGCAGCATACCCGCAGGACCTACAGTCTATTCTTCGGTATTTCGAATTATGGCTGTTGAAAATTGAGGGATTTCTGCCCGACCTGCGCCATTGTGCCGATTGTCATCGGCCCTTCAATGCGGAAGAATCGGTCTATCTCGGAAGAGACTTGGGGCTTAGGTGCGGCGGTTGTCGTGAAGGTCGCGCGATTTCGAAGGATCTGCACGCACAACTGCGAATGATCGAGAAGCTGCCGCCAACAAAATTTGTAGAAGAGACACGGAGTACGGCAAAAGAAACAAAGCGTGAGATGGCAGAACTAACGCATCAAATTATTTCCCGCGTGTTGGAACGGGTTCCGCGGGTGCGTTCTACTTTTGTTCAAGCACCTTCGGGAAGCTGAGATTACTTGAAGCGATTCTTTTGAGATTTAACTTTAACTTTCCAAAGACGCTCCTGCCTCGCTACATCGCCGCGGCAATGCTTCCGTACGTCTTTCTCTCGCTAGTGTTACTCACTGCGGTGTTGTTTGCTCAACAGGCAGCACGGTTTGCCGAGGTTGTTCTCTACACTGATCTACCCGTAGCACTGCTCGGTCAGATAGGAGCGGCCCTGCTCCCTGGAGTTCTGATATTCACCATTCCGATTGCGACGCTTGCCGGAATCGTCATCGGTTATTCGCGAATGGGTACTGACAGCGAGATCGTCGCCATGCGTGCCGCTGGTGTCGGTTCCTGGACAATGCTCTGGCCTGCGTTAGTTGTCGGCCTTGTTCTGTGCGGAGCAGCCACCTACATTCAACTGAAAGAGGCTCCTGAGGCCGCCAGAGATCTAGAGCGTGCGGCGTTGCAGGGCGCACTTGCGAAACTCGACTCGCCAGTTGAACCGCGCACATTCAGCACTCTCCCGCGATATGTGATTTACGTGCGTGATGGTGACAAGACGCAGGGAACCTGGGGTCGAGTTTTCATCTTCACCCAACAGAGTGATAAGTCGACCGAGATCCTTACCGCCAAATCAGGTCGCATCGATTCATCCGCCGATAAATCAGAGTTAGTGCTTACAGACGTACTCGCTACGAAGTTCCCGGGCCCAGAGCAAAACGAAAAGTCATACGTTGTTGAGCGATCGGATCAGTTGAGAATCTCGATCAATACCGGACGCGCGGAACTGGTCCAACGACTAAATCAACGCGATACGACGGCAGATGGCCTCGACTGGAGCGAGCTACGCGAACGAGCCGCTTCAGACAACGAAAAAGAGAGCAGGGAAGCGCAACGAATCCTTCACCGGCGGCTCGCCCTTTCGGCCGCACCATTGGTTTTTTCGTTACTAGGAGGCGCCCTGGGCTTGCGGATCAGACGTGGCGGCAAGAGTGTCGGCGTATTGCTCTCGCTTGTGGTGATGATCGTTTATTACTTGGCATCGCTACTTGGTGAATCACTTTCACGTGCCGGCACCATCTCGCCGTTTGTCGGCGCCTGGGTGGCCACCGCCTTCATGATCGTCCTGAGTGTAATTCTCCTCCTCGCGAATCGACGTCGTCTTCTTTCTGTCGACTTCCTAAAGCGACGAAGCCAGGGATCTGAAAAGCCAGACACATCCGCAAAACATACGCCGACACTTACTACTGGCACTTGGGGTTTTCCGAGCCTGCTAGATGCGACACTGTTTAGAACGTTGTTTCTGAGTTTCGTGATCTGTTTCATCGCCCTCGCGGCGATCTTCAACATCTTCACACTGTTTGAACTGTGGCGGTTCATTGCTGCTAATGGGATTGCCGCTTCCCTCGTCGCGCGCTATCTACTCTTTCTCCTGCCGTTGGTGTCCGTAGAGATGTTTCCGGCGACGATGTTGATTTCCGTTCTCGTCACGTATGCGCTGCTGGCCCGTCGCAACGAAGCAATTGCCTGGTGGGCGTCAGGACAGAGTGCGTATCGGTTGATGATTCCAGGGCTGGTGTTTGCAATCGCAATGGCAGGAGCATCGTGGTTAATCCAGGAACACGTGATGCCGTCGTCGAATCTGAAACAGGATGCACTTCGAGCACGAATCAAAGGCGGGGATGCTCGCGCAATCACCGGTACTGGACGACAGTGGCTGGCTTCAACAGAAACGGGCAGGCTTTACTCGTACGAATTCGAGAACAATACGACGACACTCTTGGAACCAACTGTTTATGAGCTCGATTCTGACGCCGTCCATCTGGCCAGAGTCACGACCGGAAAGAGCGGGACTTGGACTGATCCATCGCATCTGAAGATTAACGAGGCTCAGGTTCTTTCGTTGACGGATTTCGAAGTCGAGCCCTTGATGCTGCCCGAGGTATCCCTCGATCGAGTTGAATCGCCTACCGTATTCAAACCAACTATCGACAGACCTTCGCAACTCAGTTCGTCAGGATTAGTTTCTTATCTGAATTCCGCGAAACAACGGGGCGCTGATGTTTCCGCGTTAGCTGTCGCATTGCAAAGAAAATATGCGGCGCCATTCGCCATGTTGATAATGGCACTTGTTGGTATGCCATTGGCGCTGTCGTTCGGAAGAAAGGGAACTATTATCGCCTTGTGTATTGCGGTGGCAGTTAGCGTAGCGTATTGGGCAGTCGGCGGAGGATTTCAGCAGTTGGGGAATCACGGGCTGCTGCGCCCATCTGTGGCTGGTTGGTCCCCGCTACTGATTTTCGCAGCAGCGGGAACCTATTTTCTCTCGCGGGTTCGAACCTAAGTACCTGTTTCCCAGCTTGTGATGTACTCGAGCTGTTCCGGTGTCAGCTCATCGATCGATATGCCCAACGCTTTCAGTTTGAGGCTGGCGATTTCAGTATCAACTTCAGCAGGCAGCAGGTGAACTCCTGCTTCAAGCGTTCCCTTGTGCCGGACCAGGTACTCAACGGATAGCGCCTGATTTGCGAAGCTCATATCCATCACGCTTGCCGGGTGTCCTTCTGCAGCGGCCAGATTAATTAGACGGCCTTCTCCTAAGACGATCACTCTGCGTCCGGTCTGCTTGACTGTGTACTCCTCAACGAATGGTCTCATCGTCTGCGGCTCGCCCCCCATTTCTCTCAACGCGACGAGGTTCAATTCCAGATCGAAGTGACCGCTGTTGCACACGATTGCGCCGTCTTTCATCTTCTCGAAGTGCTGACGATCAATCACGTGTCGATTGCCGGTTACGGTTACGAAGATATCTCCCAACGGAGCAGCTTCAGACATCGGCATCACGCGGAAGCCGTCCATTACTGCTTCGACAGCCCTGATTGGATCGATCTCGGTGACAATGACGTTTGCGCCCATTCCTCTCGCGCGCAACGCCACGCCCTTTCCGCACCATCCGTAACCGACAACAACGAAGTTGCGTCCCGCAAGCAAAATATTGGTCGCGCGTATGATTCCGTCGAGCGTCGATTGGCCGGTGCCATATCGATTGTCGAAGAAATGTTTAGTCTGCGCGTTGTTGACGGCGATTGAGGGAAAGGTCAAAACTCCCGCGGTCTCCATTGCTTTGAGGCGTTGGATGCCGGTCGTCGTTTCTTCGGTGGACCCAATGAGTTCTTTGATCTGATTGCCGCGCTCCTTGATCAAAGTCGCAACGACATCGGAGCCATCGTCGATAATTATTTCAGGATGAGAATCGAGGGCGGTGCGTACGTGTCGATTGTAAGTCTCGGTCGACTCGCCTTTAATCGCGAACACTGGAATACCCCAATCTGAGACGAGCGACGCAGCGACGTCGTCCTGAGTGGAAAGGGGATTGGAGGCAATCAAAAGAGCTTCGGCGCCCCCAGCCTGCAATGCGCGAGCGAGATTGGCAGTCTCGGTTGTTATATGCGCACAAGCAACCAGCTTCACGCCATCCAATGGTTTCTCTTCAGCGAAGCGTTCCCGGATCAATCGCAGAACAGGCATCTCGCGTTCAGCCCATTCAATGCGCTGCTTGCCCTTGCTTGCCAAATCAATATCTTTCACGTCGTATTCAAGCGAACGTGTAGCGCTCATTTTATTAGTCCTTTGAGAAAGAATTTGTGTTTGTGAATCGCGGCTAGATGCCTGCTCTCGCACGTAGCGTCTCGGCCTTGTCCGTGTTTTCCCACGTAAAGCCGTCGCCATTGCGCCCGAAGTGGCCATAGGCTGCGGTCGCTTTATAGATGGGTCGGCGAAGTTTTAACTCTTCGATGATCCCGCCTGGCGTTAGTTCAAAATTGTCGCGGACCAGTTTGGCCAACGCCGCTTCGCTAATTCGACCTGTTCCATGCGTATCGACCAGCACCGAAACCGGTTGAGCAACGCCGATAGCATAAGCCAGTTGGACCAAACAACGATCAGCCAATCCAGCGGCCACTATGTTCTTAGCAACGTAGCGAGCCATGTAAGCCGCTGAACGATCGACCTTGGTCGGATCCTTTCCGGAAAACGCGCCACCGCCATGCGGAGCGTATCCACCGTAAGTGTCCACAATGATCTTTCGCCCGGTAAGACCCGCGTCGCCTTGTGGACCACCAGTGACGAACCGCCCAGTTGGGTTGATGTGATACTTGGTGTTCTTATCCAGCAGCTCCGATGAAACGGTGTGCTTAATGACCTTTTCTTCGATCTCTGATCGCAGCTGCTCATTGCTCACATCAGGGCTGTGCTGCGAAGAGATAACGACTGCTTCGAGCCTAAATGGCCGGCCATCCCGATACTCAACTGTTACTTGCGATTTTCCATCAGGTCGCAAATAGGGAAGTTCGCCTGATTTGCGAACCTCTGAAAGCCGTCGCGCGAGCAAGTGGGCCAACTGAATCGGCAGCGGCATCAGCTCCGGCGTTTCATTACAGGCAAAGCCAAACATCAAACCCTGGTCTCCTGCACCACCCGTGTCAACGCCCATGGCAATGTCAGGAGATTGTCTATCCAAGGCGGAAAGCACTGCGCAAGTGTCGCAGTCGAAGCCATACTTTGCACGTGTGTAACCAATCTCGCGAATCGTCTCGCGGGCAACGCGCTGGTAATCGATCACCGCTTCCGTCGTAATCTCTCCGGCTACCACTACCAGGCCGGTGGTAACGAGGGTTTCGCAAGCTACTCGAGCCTTTGGATCGGCGGCTAAAGCTGCATCGAGAACGGCATCAGAAATCTGGTCGGAAATTTTATCGGGGTGTCCTTCGGTAACGGACTCTGAGGTGAACAAGTATCCGGATTCGGTACTCAAGCCAACTCCTTATACAGACAAGAATTTAGTGCTCAAAAAAGACCGCGTAGCGTAGCAGTCGCCGTTTATGAGTGTCAAGACGAGCGCCTTAAGTCGCAGCAGTTTTGACGTTAAGAGACACTTTAGGATAAAAAACACTGGCCGCAGAGGTAACTTTACCTAAATCCCGAATCCCAAGTCGCGGCATGCCCCCGGAGGTTCCGTGAACCACCGCACATTATTATCCTTGGTCCTCTGCAGCTTCCTCGCCGTCTGCGCTCCACTTGTCCGCTCCCAGCAACGGAACGCTTCGATTGACACTCAGACTGCTGACGAGCGCATTCGCGAGAAAGCTTTCTCTCTACTCGAGTCCGTGGCCGGTCAAGTCGGAGGTTTGCAGTCAACAGAGAATCGGGCGCGTATTGGATCTAATCTCGTTGACTCACTTTGGCAACACGACGAGAAACGTTCACGAACATTATTGGGGGCAGTGGAGAACGATATAAGAACCGGTCTTCAGAGCCGGGTGGGTGAGGATCTGCAGGACCGGCAGACACGCCGTGTGTTCCTTCAATTGCGGGTCGACACCGTCGAGCGCGTAGCAAAGCACGATGCTGAATTGGCTCTCGCGTTTCTCAGAAACACGAAAGTGATTTCGGATAAACGTTCACCGTACGATCCTGAAAGTGAAGAGACACTTGAGCTGCGTTTGGCAAAACAGATTGCTGCCGAAAACCCGGACTTGGCCCTAAGAATTGGACGGGAATCATTGGAACGAAGTTTCCAAACGGACCTTGTTCAGGTACTTCTCAAACTGATATCCAGACTGAACTATCTTTTAACAGCCATACACTCATGAGAATTCACCATAGCCCCATACAACTTCTGACGTTAGCTCTCTGTCTAGCTGCTCTCAGTTCCTGCTCGGTGACGAAGAGTAAAGGAATAGCTGAACGTGCGGTCGCTCAGTTTCATGACCAACTCAACGCTGGTCGTTACCATGACATCTACGTTCAATCCGACGATGGGTTTCGGCAAGCCACCAGTGAAGCCGACGCCGTCGCGTTGTTCGAGGCAATTCGTCGGAAGCTAGGCACAGTCAAAAACCCCACGCAGACGGGGTGGCATGTGAATGCCACGACTGCAGGAACGATGGTTAGTCTTGCTTATGACATTGAATTCAGTGAAGGGAAAGGGACGGAACAATTTGTCTTCCATGTGACTGGTGGTAAGGCTTTACTGTTTAACTACAACGTTAATTCACCGCTTTTGATCACTAAATGAAGGATTACCTAACGCTCACTATCGCTTTTTAGGTCTTCAATTGACAACAACTCGAAAGACCACGTTCTGCGTCTGATAATGGCGGGCCTACTCGCAACGCTCGCCGCCGCCAATTCGACCTCAGAAGCCTTGTCTCAACGTGCAAAAACCCCAGGCAAGCTCATCGCCGTTGAGGGGCATGTACTCATGAATGGAGTCTCATCCTAATCGAAGGTCACCGCGCACGTCACACCACGCCTCGCGGCGATCCGCGCGACCGATAATCGGCGAAACGAGTTTATCGTCGACACCAGTTGCGGCAATACATTCGTTTCGGTCCAGAAAGGCACAGTAGAGTTGCGGGCTGGAAACACCGTAAAGCAAATCGCCGCTGGCACCCAAGACACGGCAGGCACTGCGAGACCGGGCTGCACACCGAAACCTTGATCAGATTCACCAGACCATGACTGAAAGTCCAATCCCACCTAGCCCATAAGATGCATTATCAGACTCGGAGAATCCGGCGAGCATCCGGTCGCCGAGGCTTTTCTTCTCTATCGAGGTGCTGAGGATTGTTTAGGAGGTCCCGATCCGGGCTTTCTGTTTTTGCCTGACGCCCGTCTGGCGCGGCGTACGAATGGGAATCTCGATGGGGAAGTTTTTGGCGGTAATGCTGTGGAGCGTAGGCCGCGACGCCGTTTTTCTAGCTCCGTGGCCCAATCAGCCGTCGCAAGCATCTGCTTAACGTCACTGGATGTGACTTCAGCGATCGCCAGGATTTGAAGGTTTATCCAACTGACCAATTCCTTACGAGCAACGTCGAGCAAGCGTTGCTCTTCCAGCGATGGTCTGCTGGGGTCTGCCGCAAGTGAGGTTCTGAGGGACTCTGCGACAACCTGGTTTACCACAGCACCAATCACCGCGCTGGTGAACGAACTTGTTCGACCCGACGCGAATAGTCGCAGCCAATCCTGAGCGCTAAGATTCGATACGTCGGAATCCACTAAGAGCCGAAGGGTATCGTTGATCGCCAATTTGAGGTCGAACGGTGGTTCTTCCCTTTCGCCAATTGAATTCGCCATATGATCAGTGAGTGCTGCGATCGCATCGTACGCCGTCGTGCTTTTCTCAGTGTTGTAGGCCTTGCCAGCCGCGGTTGGATTTGCTTGGAAATCACTTACCGCTCGATCGAGCAGCGTGGTGGCCATTTCAAGTTCAGGGCGCGAAAGAGCGATTTGGAAAGAGCTACCGGCACCAATGAAACCGACAGCCTCTGCGCCGGCGCGGACGGCCAACGACGTGTCTTTGTATTCAGCCGCCTGAACGTGAGCAACGATCCGGCTTAGACGTCCTTTAGTCGCCACGAAGCAATAGTCATCGAATAGAGCCCTCGCCGAACTCTCATTTGAAGGCGGATAGTAAAACCAGACGTTGTTGTTCGGATCAGTTAATTGTTGTTTCGCAGAGCTGTACCAGAGAACGTAATCGTTTGCTTTCGGAAAGTTAGCCCAATTAAGTTCCGTGTCCGGCGGGACCGGGCCCGACGCGAAGAATACGAAGTAATCGGTATCGCGAGGAGAAATCAATGCTCGCAGCTGCACACCAGTCGCAGCTTCAAACTGCTTTCTTCGCGAATCCATCTCCCGGGCCTGCTCGTCCGCTGCTGACCCTTTGATTGCCTCTTCGACAATAAACGCGTCGTCCTCAGCTTTTATTCGATCAAGTATGGATTTCGACATCAACGCCCGTCGCGCCTCGGGAGTCATCACACTTGCCTTAAGCATCTCCGCATCCGTCTCGCTGACTTTGATACTGCGGAGCCTGACGGCGTCTGTTTTTCCCCTGAGCTCTCGAATGGCGGCTTTGAGTTTCGCAGCGTCATCGGGCATCGTGGCATTCGTCCACAGCCTGGCTAGCTCATTGTCGAATGCCTCAAGTTCCCCTTTATGGTCTTTCCAAAACCTGACCAATTCTTCTTCGTGAGGCTCTTTATTGGATGTCAGCTTAATCACCGATTGCACATCATCGTTCCACTCAAAGCTGGCGCTGCCTAACGCCGTCCAATTAATCACGTTCGCGTTGAGTTGGGCCTCAAAGTTCGGGGACGATGAATCCACCACAGACGAGGAAATGGCATTGTGCTCAAGAAGGAGTTGCAGAAGCGCAACAATGGCGTGGTTGATCTTCTCTACATCGCGGCCAGTGTATGGTGAAATCCTGTCGTCGTTCTTTTGCGTGAGCCAACCAGACTTTGCCGATTTGTCGTCATCGTGGAACAGGATGTCGCCAACCTTAACTCCGGCACCGGTGCCTCGCTTGTCGAAGACGGCATAGAGTGACTCCATCAAGAGGCCGTTGAAATACTCCCGGGACGGGTGATCCTCCTTGACGGAGTCGAATGCCACCTCAAGTAGTCGCTGGTAACGTGACGCCAAACGCGTCTCAGGCGCGAAACGCTTGTCTTCCAGCGCTATAACAGGCAAGCCTTCCAGGTAATCGCTGATGTAATCGTAGACAAGCTGGTACAAATCGAAATAGTGGTTTCTTGTTTGGAAGCAAAGAGCCTGGGCCAAATCTCCCAGCGGAAACTGAACACGCTTTATGCTCTGGTAGTCCTTTAACGAAGGGCTGTTGAGAGCCTGGTACCAGCCGGCAATTACATCGGAATATTTTGGATAACGATTGCCATTGCGATCGTTCTCAAAATCATCTTTACAGAAGTAAAGGTACGAAACGGCTTGTGCATTGGATGGGCCGCCTGCGTCCTCAAACTCCTTCTTCGTTTTCTTTAGTTCTGTGTTATCGGCGCGGCTCCTTGCCTGGCTGGCCCATATGTGCGCTAGCGCCAAAGCGTCTTTCCGTCCCTCTTTCGAGATGAATGCGCTTTCAATCGCCGTGCGGATCGACTCATCGGCATAGCCTTCCTTCCGAATGTACAGATGAGTCAACGCTGGTAGCGGTAACGATGCAATAACATCGAGCGCGTTCCCATTTAGTGCTCTCGAGTTTCGCGGCTCCGGCGCCAACAGATAATCGATCAAGCCCGGATCACTCGGTAAACTGGCTACTCGTTTCTGAATCCATTTTGGGTTGGTAAATCTATAAAAGGCTTCTCGAAACCGAGCAAATTCAGGCTTTCTCAGGTAGATCTTCTCATTAAAGAACGTATGCTGTGGAGAGTAGTGTCGAGCACGCTGGGCCTTGATTGCCTCGCGATTAAGGTACTCGTAAAACTCGTGGTCAGTTAGAAAGACAAACACTGAATTTGAGAGCGTAAAGAAGTTCTTGAAGTGCGTGATCACGTCATCGAGCTGCTTATCGGCATTCTCCAGTTTGTCCAACTCATCGAAGATGACAGCCGAGCGCGTGAAGCAACGATAGGGATAAAACTTGCCATCGTCGGCTGGCTGAAGAGCGTTCATCAACGATTCAAGCTCTCTCTGCATCCTTTCGATCGAGAAGTCGTACTCAAGTGAGAATTGTGATTGTTGAGATCGATCCGAGCCCCGTTCACGAGTGCGTTTGGTGGTTACGGTCCAAGTGATATAAAGGCCAATACCACCAGCCGCTAAACCGACGACCTGCGCGTACCATTCTGGGGCAACGGTGCCGACCCACGGCCATTTCGCAACAACTATCTTGTAGAGAAACTTTGCTCCCTCATAGGCGCCGCCGATTACTGCCAGCGCTATGAGAATTCGGATAACGTCGAACTTTCGCTCTGAAACACTCGCGCGATTATCTTTTATGAAATCGCTAATGCTGTTGGAGACTATTTCCTTGTAAGACTTGCTGACGGATTTATCGAACGCCTTTTCCAGTGTATGAATAAACAACTGTCGCTGTTTCTTGGTGCAGAGACTCTTTTGCAAAACTCTTGCTTCGTCATCGAGACTCGACGTGTGTAGCGTCATGTACAGCTTTCGAATCAGCGATCGCAGCAACTTTTCCGGATCTATGCGTGGCTTACCGGTTTGTTTCTGCTCAGGCTCAGCCAACGCTCCGGAAATATCCGAAGCGCTAAACTTCAACACAAAGATCTGCCAATTTGAGGCAGCATGCATATCTCGTATGCGACGCCCCACCGGATTAAGTCTGCCCCAGAAACGAACCACGGGCTGTCGCGAGTATTCCTCCGCCGCTCGCATTAGCTTCGAAGCCTCAGTGTCGGACGGTGAATTCTTTGGGTCAGGAGGCAGTGATCCACCGAGCTTAATAAGTGTCCGGCGAACCAACATATCAATCGGATGCCACGGCGTGGCGCGGTCTTCCAGAAACGTAGCAGCCTCAGACCAGTAAACAAGAGCCAGATTGTTCCGCGCATCGACCAGCGCGCGATCAACCAAAGCTGTTTTGCCTACCCCACGCACCCCACTAATTAGAATCGTTCCCCCTCCCTTCGAGATAAATTGACTACTCAATCGACCTAAGAGATCGTTGCGTCCAACAAACGATCCTTCTGTGGAAGTTTCGAATTTCGGACGCGCTTTCCATCCGTGCTTGAAGACCATTTGCTCTACCGGAGCAATTGGCCGATCGACGTCTGACACTGTTTCACGAGTCGAAGCGAGGCGATCCAGCCATCTCTCCACGAAGGTCGGCGTGCCGGGATCTGGCATTCTCGATGTTAGGTATCCGAGAAGGATGGCTACCAGGAAGACCACGATGGAAGTCAAAGAGAAGCCAATTCGCGGATGGATCAATCCCCTTGCCAGCAACGAACTGAACAGTACGCTTAGAAGCAGTGCCGCACGAGGTCGCCAGGGATAAAGCCTTGCGCGTAGAACTCCTCCTGGGAACAACCAACTCAGGAAGACGCCGATAACGGCGCCGATTATCGAGTATAGGACCAGCCAGGGAATGAAAGGGGCGTTAACGAGGGGAAACATTTCGAATCCTCAGGATTGAATGTTTAGCGGGCCTGATCGTGAGACTAGTGCGAGGATGCACCGATCGCGCGTGCGAACCCGCTCTGGTGAAATGAGACCGTACTTCTCAGGCGTAGAGTCCTGAGGTATGAAAGCGAGGAGGTGCGGGTCTCGTGAAAACGAGCGAAGATTATATCCGTCTTAACGCAGTGTCAACAGTTTCTCTCACCCAACAATTCTCTTTTGAGGTCCCTGCGGTCGGACACTCCTCTGTTCCTCTCAACTCACTTGACCGACCTGCCGCAGACCTCCTAAAGTTGCTCGATTCCTAAAAAACTTTCAGAAAGACGGTTTCCTTGTGGCCATACGTATCGAGAATCAGTACGAAGGTGCTCTACCCAAGAATGCACTTCAACAAATAGAAGAAGCTTTCGACAGTTTACCCCGCGAACATACGCGCGGACTCGAGAGAATCAGACTAGTTCCTTTCATTTCCGATCCGAGGATCCGCGGCCCGTTTCAAGCAACGGAACTTCCCGGACTTTATCACCCGCGCCAAGGACCGAAGGGCCCATGGCTGGAGATTGCAATCAACGTTCTGCTATCCCCTGATAAACCTTTCCTAAAGCGGATCATTCCCCGACTTTCTTTCAAAAGCAATGTGGTGGCACTTGTGTTTTCCCTGGTCGGTCAACACTATCACCTGACATTGCGTCACTCGCTGAAAAAGACTCAACTCGAGCCGGCTATTCGCGCCTACACTGAGAAGCAAATGAAGAGTTGGAATGAAAAGAAGCACACGTTTCGCGCGAAACTCTTCAAACCCCTGCAACCGACCTTCGAACGATGGGCCAAGGGCTTACAAAAAAGAGCTGCTGCCGAGAAGAAGAAAAGTCTCGCTTCGAAATCTTAGCTCATCGGCACAAAATGATCGGTGACCGATAAATTCAGAACAGGAGCGAAGCGACTGAATAACCTCGGGATTCACGGACGTGGGGAGCAGTCGCTTCGCTCCTGTTCTGAGTTCCCGCCTGGTTTACAAAACACCCGACGCATACTCCGGTCTACTAACGTTTAATTGAGGAGGCCAACATGCACAGATTCTTTCTCCTACTGACAGCTGCTGTGCTTGCTACACTCACTATCGCCATTCCGCATTCACTGTCTGAGGCAGAGCAGAGAGCCCAGCCTCAACCTTCGTGCGCCAATTCAATTCCTACTGACAAAGGCGCACTGATGCGTTCGTTCGATGATTTGAAGTTTACTCCCGTGCCTGACAATCCACTCATGGAGTTCGCTGCGCTCACGGGCGATCAAACAGGAGGTGCGTATACACAGATGAGGAGGGTACGTGCAGGAACTGACATGCCAGTGCACACGCACGCCGTCGAGATCACCGACGTGGTAATCAGCGGGCTCTGGTATGCCGGCGCGGACATGGTCTCGGCAAGAGACTTTAAGCCAGGGTCGGTTATCGTGATCCCAGCGAAGTGGCCCCACGTAAGCGGCTGTCGGGCGGGGAGCGATTGCGTGTTCTATCACGAAGGCAAGGGAAAATTTGATTTCACGCCGGTTACGCCGAAGATTCTAGACAAAAAGTCCGGCCATTAGTTGCAGTAACAACTCAAGCTAGAAAACGGTTACAGCTTATCGAGTGTCGAGCTCATCCGCGACTGCTCGTAACACTGCGGCGACTTCCGTCTCTTGTACTTTTGCCTGACGGAAGCGGATCTCCAAATTAAATTGCTTGTCGGGATCTGCGTACTTGTAGGTGAAGGGCTTACCATCTATGACAACGCGCGGACCGATGTCCTGACGTCTCGCTTCCCGCGCATCATTGCGGTTGAGACCTTGTGAGGCGATCTGCTTTGCAAGTCGCCGCATCGATTCGTCATCAGGCTGTCGCACAATTTGCAGCAATGATGATTTCGCATTGATATCACCACCAATGCAGATTTCTCGCACGTCAGGCGGAATGCGCGCGATCGATAGCGCTTCTGTAACTGTCGTTCTGCTCTTCCCTACTTTCTTCGCGACGTCTTCGTGGCTGTAACCGAAACGTTCACACAGCGACGACAACCCATCCGCCTCTTCCCAAACCGTCAGGTCCTTCCGCTGCATGTTTTCGATAAGGGCAATTTCGGCAACCGTTCCCTCGTCTACTTCCATTTCAACGCAAGGCACTTCTTTGAGGCCCGCTCGTTGAGCAGAACGCCAACGCCGTTCACCGGCAATAATCATCCATCGTCCGGTGAGCCTGTTTGGCTTGACGAGCAAGGGCTCAAGCACGCCCTTTTCAGCAATCGAAGCCGTTAGCTCCGTCAGATCGCCAAATTCCACGCGCGGCTGCTCGGGATTAGGATCGAGTTTGTCGACCGGGATCATGCGACCGACCTGAGTGGGCCGATGATGCGACAGTTCCTCGACGTAGTGTGCGTCGTGGCGCATTTGCAAACCTGTGGGCAATCCCCTCTTAGACACGGCTCATTACCTCTTCACAAAGTTTTCCGTATTCAATTGCTCCTGACGAATTTGGTGCGAACGTAAAGATCGATTCTTTATAAGCCGGCGACTCTTCTAATCTCACGCTCTTTGTAATAACTGTTTCGAACAACTTCGGACCAAATACATTCCGAATCTGTTCGTGCACCTCGCGAGCCAGAGTCGTTCTTTTATCGTGCAGAGTAATTAGCACGCCAAGAAGTTCAAGGCCCGGATTGGGTCGTGCCTTAACTTTCTCGATGGTCTCGAGCAGATCATCCGTACCTTCCAGCGCAAAGTAGGACGACTGAATTGGAATCAACACGTGCGAAGCAGCGACCAAAGCGTTAACAGTAATAAGCCCCAGCGTCGGCGGTGTATCGATCACGATTACTTCGTACTGATTGCGGTATGGTTCGAGTCGGTCTTTAAGGCGAAACGGCGCGTCGAAGTCGCCGACTAATTTCGATTCCAGTTTGGCGAGATTAATCCGGGCCGGAACGAGCTCCAGGTTCTCGACAGGCGTCCGGTATACCGACTCTTCGATCGGAGCCTGCCCGTCCATCATTAGTTCGTACACGCTACGCTCGACCGTTAGCGGATCAATGTAAGAAATCGAACTGTTTGCTTGTGGATCGAGATCGAGAAGAAGGACACGCTTTCCAAGGCGAGCAAATGCGGCAGCCAGGTTAATGGCGGTGGTGGTTTTTCCTACCCCGCCTTTTTGATTTGCGATGGCGATTACCAGTCGCACAGTGGCAAACTCGCGCTCCGGGGTTTTGTTGATTCTAACAGGCCGTCGATGTTCTTTTTCATAACACTACATTGGAAGATCGCCGGCCTCACCAATAACGTCGGGCCACTCTTCTTCAGCTGCACTAATTTCAGTTTCTTCGGATTCCTCTGTTGGCAATGTATTGCGCGATGCCTTAATTACTTCCATATCAACATAGATCGGACAGTCGGCTCGCAGGGCCAGCGCGATCGCATCGGACGGACGTGAATCGAGAACCATTCGTTCACCGTCACTGTTGCGCATCTCGATTACAGCGAAGAACGTATTGTCGCGAAGACTCGTTACCACCACCCGCTCAACCTGCACACCAAGTTCTGTGATCAAGTTACGCAATAGATCGTGCGTCATTGGTCGCGGTGGAGCGATCTTTTCAATCTCCAAGGCGATCGCGTTAGCTTCGTAAGCGCCCACCCAGATGGGCAACATAGTATCACTCTGAACGTCTTTTAAGATGATTATTGGAGTTCCGCTATTCGGATCCATCATCAGTGCGCGAATTTTAACCTCGATTTCCATTTCTACCCCTTAACGCTTTCCGTGTCAGGCGACCCGTAGAGGCTATTCATCTTCGCTTCAGTAATCGTTATATCGACTACCTCTCCCTCCAGGTCGCTACTACCAGGGAAGTTTACAACTTTATGGCAGGTCGAATGCCCGACCAGATCAGATTCAGACCGAGAACTCTTTCGCTCGACGAGAACACTAAGTGTTCTTCCGATGTACTCACGATAGATTTGTTCCTGGATCGTCTTTTGGACGCGTTCAAGCTCGAGGAATCTGATCGTCTGCTCTTGTTCAGAGACGCTATTGGGGAGACTCGCGGCAGGTGTGCCGGAGCGTTTGGAATACTTAAAAATATAAAGGCCATCGTAACGGCATTGCTCAACGAGACGGATAGTTTCTCGAAAATCTTCTTCAGTCTCTCCCGGAAAGCCAACAATGATATCGCTCGTCAGTGACAAACGACGACTTGATTTCTTTACACGTTCGATCCGTTCGAGATAGTCGGCGCTCCTGTGACCGCGTCGCATAGCTTTCAGAATGCGGTCGCTGCCTGACTGTGCCGGAAGATGAATCCAATCGCAGAGATTTGGATACTCTTCAATCGCGGTCACGATGTCGGGATGAAAGTCGCGCGGGAATGAGGTGGTGAATTTGATCCTCGGCATGCCGGTCGCCGCCACCGCTCTCAAGAGTCGTGAAAAGGGTGTCGCGCCATGAAAGTTCTCAATTCCCTTCTCTGTTCGCGGACGATAGCTATTAACGTTCTGCCCGATCAGATGGACTTCCTTGTAACCAAGTGACTTCAGCTTTTGGACCTCGTTGATGATCTCCTCGGCCGGACGGCTGCGCTCTCGGCCGCGCGAGTACGGCACAATACAAAACGAACAGAACTTATTGCATCCTTCGATGATGGGAATAAATGCTACATGAGGTGAGTGGCGCTCGGCAGGCGAAACGTCCCAGGAATCGCCTTCATCACGCTCTCCGAGATCAGTGACTTTTCTTTCACCGTGACGAACTTTTTCGATCAAAGCGGGAATGCGATCGGTTGCGCGCGTGCCAATCACCAGGTTGACTGTAGGTGAATGCGAATAAATTGACTCGCCTTCCAGTTGTGCCACACATCCCATCACCCCAATCACCAGATTGCGATCCGTTGGTCGCGCGGCTCGCACCTCGCCAATACGCGTATAAACCTTTCGCTCAGCACGTTCGCGGACAGAGCACGTGTTGAGCAGCACCACATCGGCGTCGTCTGGCGAAGCACACAATTCGTAGCCCGATTGTTGCAGTCCAGTGGCTGCGCGCTCAGTATCCGCAACGTTCATCTGGCAGCCGAAAGTTTCGATGTAGACTCTTGACTTCATTATTAAAAAACTACTTGATGTGCCGACAGTCTACCAGAAATCATTTCGGAAACGCGATAGCTATAGGATCGATATTAGATAACTCATCGTTCACGCAATCGACGCAACGCGTAAGGGTTTTACTTTGGTTCGGGTGCTTGATTCTTATACTCGGGCCGAGTAGTATCGCCGACGATCTCTCCCGAATTCACTAAAGAAAGAGAAAGGCTCCTCATGTCCTTTAACAAAATAATTCTCGTGGGAAACCTCGGCCGCGATCCCGAGTTGCGTTACACGACCCAGGGCACACCGGTTTGTACCTTCAGCATGGCAACGAATGAACGGCGAAAAGACAAGACCGGCGAGATGCAGGATCAAACAACTTGGTTTCGAGTAACACTTTTCGGCCGGCAGGCAGAAACCGCCTCACAATATCTGCAAAAAGGTCGTTCGGTATATATCGAAGGACGACTGCGCGTAGATGAGTGGACCGATCGTGACGGTAAGGCTCGCTACACTCTGGAAGTGGTCGCGTCAGATATGCACTTCATAGGTTCCCGTAGCGACGAACCGTATACGGAGAGAGCTGCGACGGCTAATGCAAGTTCAGGCCCGACGGAACAGCCTGATTTGTCAGACGACGACGTTCCCTTCTGAAGAACAATTCAGAAAAACTCGATCAGGAAGCTGGTGTTGGACCAGTAGGTTCTGCTGTTCCCCAACGACCGAATTGTCGAAGTTTGTCGTAGCGACGGGACAATCGCTCCTGCTGACTGCAACTGACAGCTTCAGCTAGCCGTTCAGTCAGGGCAGCATCAAGATAACGTGCCGTTTGATCGTAATCGTTGTGCGCGCCACCATCCGGCTCGGTAATTATCTTGTCGACGATTCCTTCCTGGTGAAGGTGTTGAGCGGTTAGCCTCAATCCTTCAGCGGCTCGATCAGCCTTCGCCGAGTCTTTGTAGAGAATTGCCGCGCAGCCCTCAGGTGTTATCACGGAGTAGGTTGCGTTCTCCAGCATCAAAACCTGATCGCCCACGCCAATCGCGAGAGCGCCGCCCGACCCGCCTTCACCAATCACAGTAACTATGATTGGCACTTTGATCTTTGCCATTTCGCGAAGGTTGAACGCGATAGCTTCGGCTTGGCCACGTTCTTCTGCATCGATGCCAGGATAAGCGCCAGGCGTGTCGATGAACGTGAAGATCGGTCGGCCAAATTTCTCCCCAAGCTTCATCACTCGCAAGGCCTTCCGATAACCCTCGGGTTTAGGCATGCCGAAGTTTCGGTAACTTCTCTGTTTGGTGTCACGTCCCTTTTGATGGCCAACGACCACAACCGGCAGACCATGAAAACGTGCGAAGCCACAAACGATCGCCGGATCTTCGGCGAATCGCTTATCGCCGTGGAGCTCAACAAAGTCTTCGAAGAGGCGCTCAATTAGATCAAGCGTGTAAGGTCGCTCCGCATGTCGCGCGAGCAGTACACGGTCAAAAGCGGTCTTTGGTGTGCTCTCCTCTGCTTCGGCTACCTCGACCAGTTTCTCCTTCTTGGCCACTGTTTTCCTTTCGCGTGCAGATCGTAATCGTAGCCCTTATCAGACGCGAGCGCCATTCACTCTTTCAATCGTGAGCAGGCAACCGAGCTCTGTTAACGCCTGATCGAGCTGGGCGCTTCGTTTCACTTTCAACGCGGGATTCGTTTTGATCCGCACTAACGTCTGATCTTCTACAATCGCTTCGATCGCAACGTCGCAATCACCAGGATGTTCGCTCAGGACATGCAAAATTGCGTCGAAGAGTTCCGAGTAGTCAGGTTGAACTGGTGCACGCAACACAACGAATTCACTCGTTCGCGAAACGGCGTCCATAGTTTGCACCTGATCTACAATTATCGTTGGTGGACTGTCCTCGCTCAACTCGAGGCGGCCAGTAATTACAACTGGCATTTCATTCTGAAGGGACTGGCCGTGCTTACGATAGACCTCGGGCCATAAGACGCATTTCGTTCCACCCACCTCATCTTCTAATCGAAGCAGCGCAAACTTGTCGCCCTTCTTCGTCGTCCGTAGTTGCAGATCCACAATGATACCCGCCGAGCTCACCCGACTGCCGCTGGTCAGATTCACAAGCTCTGACGACTTGGCTGTGTTCATGTTCTCGAGCAATTCGAGGTAGCGCTCAAGTGGATGGCCAGTGATGTAAAAGCCCAACGCTGCCTTTTCAGCCGCGAGTAATTCAGCTTGCGTCCATCCCTTCGCATTACGCGGCAGCTCATTGGCGAAGTTTGTTTCTTCCGGAGTTGAGCCAAAGAGCCCGCTTTGTCCCAACTCTCGTTCTCGTCGCGCCCGTTGCGCCCGCGAGAGAGCAAGGTCGATCGAGCCATGGAGGGCACCGCGCCACTCACATACCCCCCGGTCATCTTTTAGAGAGTCAAATGCACCGGCACTTACCAGACTTTCAAAAACCCTCTTGTTCAAGGTCGCAGACTCTACACGTTCGGCAAAGTCAAAGAAGGATCTGAAGGGCCCAGTTAAGCGCGCATCCGTGATTGCCTTTACCGCTGACTGACCTAATCCCTTAATCGCCGTCAGGCCGTATCTTATGGCACCGCTTAACGGCGTGAATCCGGAAAAGCTCTCATTAACATCAGGCGGCAACAATGAGATTCCCTGAGCCCTTAACTCCTTGGAATACTTAAACACCTTCCCCGCGTCCTGAGCCTCACTTGAAAGAACAGCGGCATAAAAGTGCTCCGGGAAGTGCGCCTTCAGGTAGGCTGTCTGAAAAGCAAGATATGCGTAAGCGACGCTGTGGCTACGATTGAATCCATAATCTGAAAACTGGGCCATCAACGAGAATATCTTCTCCGCTTTATCCCGTTTGATTCCCCGTTCGACTGCGCCGTCAATGAACTTCTGTTCATGGATGGCCATCTCTTCCCGCTTCTTCTTACCCATAGCGCGCCGCATTAGGTCGGCCTCGCTTAGCGTATAACCTGCAAGCTTTTGCGCGAGCTGCATGATCTGTTCTTGATAGACGATGATGCCATACGTGTTGCTGAGAATGTCCTTCATCTCTGGGACGAGATACCGCACGCTCTTCTTGCCGTGGTGGCGCTGGATGAATTCATCAACCATTCCGCCATCAAGCGGACCGGGACGATAGAGTGCATTCAATGCCGCCAAGTCTTCGACGCCCTTCGGCTTTAACTTCCGGCAGATCTCCTGCATGCCCGACGACTCAAACTGGAAGACCGCCTCCGTCCTTCCCTCAGCGAAAACAGCCATGGTCATCGGGTCGTTAAGCGCTATATCCGGCCAGTTAATCGCCTGCCCAAGCAATTGTTTAATGCTAGTTAAGCAGTCATTTATAACAGTCAGGGCGGTAAGCGCTAAAAAATCCATCTTAAGCATGCCGGTCTTTTCGAGGTCCGACATGACATATTGCGTGGTTAGTTCGTCCTTCCCTGAGACTGCGATGGGAATCAGTTCCTGGAGCGGGAGCGGCGAGATCACCACGCCGGCCGCGTGGACGGAGGAGTGACGCGCGCAGCCTTCCAGTCTTTGCGCAATCTCAATAATCTCTCGAACCTGAGGATTACCTTCAACCTCACGTTTTAGCTCAGGTACTTGTTCGAGGGCTTGAGCGATGCTGACATTGCGCCCACGGACCGGCGGCGGAATGAACTTCGCAATTCTCTCAACTTCGGCGTAAGGCACCTCCAGCGCTCGACCCACGTCCTTGATTGCCGCTCTTGAGGCGAGAGTCCCGAACGTGATGATCTGGCAGACTGAATCCCTGCCGTACAGGTTCGCGACGTGGTTGATGACGTCGCCTCGGCCACGCACGCAGAAATCGATATCGATATCGGGTAGTGAGACTCGTCCGGGGTTCAGGAAGCGCTCGAAGATCAAGTCGTACTGCAGGGGATCCACGTCAGTTATTTCGAGGCAATAGGCGACCAACGAACCGGCCGCGGATCCACGTCCGGGGCCGACCGGGATCGAGTTCTGTTTGGCGTAACGGACGAAGTCCCACACAATTAAGAAGTAGCCCGCGAAACCCATTTGTTTGATCATCTGGATCTCACTTGTGAGCCGGGTCTGATAATCGCCCAACTGCTGTTTCAGCTCTCCTCGCGCCAGTTGTGGTTCCCACACCTGCTGCTGACGTCGCTGGTATCCTTCCCGAACTACTTTCTCAAAGTACGCATCTGCTGTGAGACCGTTTTCTGACTCTGGTATCGGATACTGCGGAAGATAAGTCATGTTTTCCGGAAGCTGGATGTCGCAACGTGAGGCAATCTCGAATGTCCGCGTAAGCGCATCCGGAAGTTCGTCACCGAAGATTCGCCACATCTCCTCGGGAGAACGCACATAGAAATTTGGGCTGGCGTAACGTAGCCGGTTCGTCTCGTTAACCGTTTTGCCTGAACCGATGCAAAGCAACACGTCATGCGCGCGCGCATCGTCAGGCATTAGGTAGTGAGCGTCATTGGTCGCAACCAGTGGTACCCCGGTTCGCTTGGACAATTCAACGAGCGACTTACGAATACGACGTTGTGCATCAAGACCGTGCTCTTGAATCTCGAGAAAGTAATTTCCCTTCCCGAGAATCTCTTCAAACTCGAGCGCGGCCGCGGCTGCTTCATCACATTTGTCCTGCGCCAGCATCGCGGAAGGAACTCCTGACATGCAGGCCGATAACGCAATCAGCCCTTTGCTGTGTTGCGCCAGCAGCTCCTTATCGATTCGAGGTTTGTAATAGAAACCTTCGGTGTAAGCCTTCGAGGTCAGCCGAACCAGGTTCTGATAGCCTTCATAATTTTGCGCGAGCAAGATCAAGTGGAAGTTTGCCTTTTCGCCGGGCGCACCCGCGCCTCGGTCGCTACGACTGCCTCGAGTGATGTAACTTTCACAGCCGATGATGGGCTTGACGCCCCGATACTTCATGGCGTTGTAGAAAGAGATAGCGCCAAACATGTTGCCGTGATCAGTCATCGCACACGCGGGCATGCCAAGTTCTTCGACTCGTTTCGATAAAGGCTTGATTTGGATAGCGCCGTCGAGAAGGCTGTAATCGGTATGAAGGTGCAGGTGTACGAATTGACGCTCTTGCATTATTCCCCAGGTATTCGCGCCGCGGATGCGAAACGAATCAACTAATCAATTGAGATAATCGAACTATACTACTGGCTGGTACAGTCGAAAACTCCGAAGCGGTTTTTATTCCCACTCTATAGTCGAAGGCGGTTTCGAACTGATGTCGTATACGACTCGGTTTACGCCTCGAATCTCTGACACTATTCTTCCGGAAACGCGTGCCAGCAGATCGTGTGGGAGTCGTGCCCAATCCGCAGTCATTCCATCAACACTTGTCACCGCGCGAATCGCCACAACGCGCTCGTACGTGCGTTCGTCTCCCATCACACCAACTGTGGAGACGGGCAACAACACAGCAAACGCCTGCCAGACTGCGTTGTAGAGATCCGCCCGCCGCAATTCCTCATCGAAGATTCGATCAGCAGCTTGAAGTAGACGAATCTTATCTTTCGTAATGTCACCAAGTATGCGAACCGCCAACCCTGGACCGGGAAATGGATGGCGACCGAGAATCTGTTCGGGTACTCCCAATTCCCTGCCGATGAGTCGAACTTCGTCCTTGAACAACTCGCGCAGTGGTTCGATCAGTCGCAATTTCATCTTTTCAGGTAGACCACCGACATTGTGATGACTCTTGATAACAGCGGATGGCCCCCGTACGGAGACAGATTCGATCACATCAGGATACAAAGTACCTTGGACTAGAAAATCGACGTTTCCGAGTTTGTGGGCCTGTTCTTCAAACACGTCAATAAAGACTTTTCCGATCCGCTTTCGCTTCTCTTCCGGATCTGTTACGCCACTCAGAGCCTCTAAAAAACGTTCGCCAGCACGCACACCTACGATGTTCAATTTCATGCTCTGTCGCAGCAGCGTTAGAGTTGACTCAAACTCACCTTCTCTCAACAAACCGGTGTCGACAAAGATGCAGGTTTGACGGTCGCCAACAGCTTTGTGAACAAGTGCGGCAGCGACGGTGGAATCAACACCACCGGATAGCCCGGTAACCACACGTGCGTCACTGCCTGCGTGTTGGGCAATTCGTTGTACCTGTTCTTCGATTACCGCTTCAGGCGACCAATCACCGCGACAATTGCAGACAGAAAAAAGAAAGTTGCGAAGTACCTGGCTTCCGAGCGGAGTATGGGCGACTTCGGGATGAAACTGCACTCCAAAAATGCCGCGCGTTTCGTTTTCAATGCCATTGACGGCATCATCCGTGAGTGCAGTCACGCGAAAGCCATTAGGTATTTCTGTAACGTGATCGCCGTGACTCATCCACACATCCATCTCGTCGGGTAAGCCATTGAACAGTCGGCTCTCCTTGTCGACCACTTTCAAACGGGCGTAGCCAAACTCCCGGTTTGGCGATGCTGCTACAGCACCGCCCAGCTCACGAGCAAATACCTGAAAGCCATAACAAATGCCCAGCTTGGGACAATCGACCAACTGCAACAGGTCGGGATGCGGCTTCGGAGCAGAAGCGTCATAAACAGACGAGGGCCCGCCAGAAAGAATTAAGCCTTTGGGGAACCGACTCTTGAGTGTATCTATGGAGGTGTTAAATGGAAGGATCTCGCAGTACACGCCCGCCTCACGGACGCGACGAGCTATTAGCTGTGTATACTGGGAACCGAAGTCGAGAATTATGACCGTTTCGTGCTGGCCGGCGCTCGTCAAGAAAACCTCTGATGCTCTTTTTGTGTCAAACGTTATGAAGAGTGGCAGATTATACTTCGCAAGTGGGAGAACGCCAACGGGCATAATAGTTTTTTAGCCACTGATGCTGAACGATTGCAAATGATGCTGTTACAACGTCGCTTCAAAATTCTGCAGACATTTCTATTGATCTCGTTTGTCGCCTCGATCGACGTCGGATTTCAGCGGGTTAGTTCCCCGCGAGCGCACGCGGCCCCGGAGATTCTGTTATCGCAACCTTTGACGGTTCGGTGGCGATACGAAACGGAAGTCACGCTCAATCTCACTCCCGCCTTCGATAATGAACGAATCTATCTACCATTAGCCGGAGGATTGATCGTCGCTCTGAAAGCACGAGACGGTCAGCTCCTTTGGCGCTCAGAAATGGGCGGCGAACTATCTGCGTCGCCAGTTGCTGACGACTCGATGATTTACGTTGCGTCTGAAACGCTAGGTCCGATGAAGGGGCATGTTGGCGGTGCTTTGCGCGCTCTTGGCCGCGAAGGCGGTGTCACTCAATGGATGACTCCTCTAGTGAGCCCCTTGCGAGGATCGCTTGCGGTGAGCGGGTGGAAACTATTCGCAGGTGGGATTGACGGTCGCGCGTACGCGTTCGATAAACGTACCGGTGGTGTCTTGTGGTCAATACCTGTGGGATCAGCCTTGAATGGACACCCGGTGAGTGCGGGCGATCGTGTTTATTTTGGAAGTGAAGACGGCACATTACTCGCACTAGAGGAATCAACCGGGAAACTATTGTGGCGCTACAGAACTCAGGGTGCGATTCGTGGTCCAGTCGCTGTGTCGAACCAGACAATCTTCTTTGGTTCCGGCGATGGCTACGTTTATGCCGTGCGTGCCGACAAGGGACGCTTGATCTGGCGGAAGCGAACTGGAGCAGGCGTTGATGCTGTAACACTGACGAGCCAGGGACTGCTCGCCGCGTCACTCGATAATTTCGCCTACTTTCTGAATACCGACGGGAAGATGATATGGAAGCGTCTGCTGCCCGGACGCATACCCTCAAAGCCTTTGACCGTTCATGAGGATGCCCTGTTTACACCTTTGTCCAGTTCAGCCGCGGTTGTGCTCGCGTTAAGAGACGGAAAGCAAGTAAACGCCCTGCCAACTGGCGAAGAACTAACCAGTTCTGCTGCGCCAATCATCGTTGGGGACGCAGTGCTCCTCACAACTGAGCACTCGTTACTGGCGTTCGCACCTCCAGCCATTTCCGGGGGGAATCGTTAGTGATCGGGGCGTCGAATTGGCTGAGGTTCGACTTTGACTTCGTCCGCTCGCCGCGAGAAAACTCCAATCACCCGGGTAAGCAAACCGTGAAGAATATAGACGATGACTATTCCAAGCAGGACATACTGCGAGTAAAGGAAGATCAACATTCCAACCGCTAGTGAGAGAATCACGATCCGCATGCTGCGTGCTTTTGTTCCGACGGTTTTGAAGCTCGAAAATCGCAACGTGCTTACCATCATTAAGCTGAGCGTGCCCATCAGCAGGATCAACAGCACAGAATAGATCCGCGCGCGCTCGGCACCGAAACTGATCAGGGGCAACGGATTGAAGTGGACAATCGCAGCAATCAACCCGCCAGCCACGGGAATTGGCAAGCCAACAAAACTCTTCTTGTCAACCTTGATAGTGCCTTCTGCGAGAATTCGCGGCCGCGACGACTGAACGTTGAAGCGCGCTAGTCTAAATGCTCCACACATTAAGTACATGAACGACACGAACCAGCCGAACTGATGCGCCGCCGTACCTTCGATCAAGCTGCCGCCGTAACCCCACACGTAAGCCAGAACAGCGGGCGCTAATCCGAAGGTGACAACGTCCGCGATCGAATCAAGCTGAACGCCAATCTCCGTTGTAGTTTTTGTGAGACGCGCGATCCGGCCGTCGAGCATATCGAATAACACAGCCCAACCAATCGCCCTGGCCGCGTTGTCAAAGTGGGCGGCGGCCCAGGCAATGTCAGGAGTTGGCTGGCCCAACAATTGAAAGCCACGCAGCGACGCCATTATAGCGAAGAACCCCATCCCTATATTCGCAGCCGTGAAAAGTGAAGGAATCAGGTAGACACCTTTTTTCACCCCTCGCCGTGGCGGGTTCACATAGTCGGGTTCTAGTTGAAATCCAGACGCGCTGCTCATGAAATTCGTCCGATCACTGTGACACCGCCGGTCACACGGCTACCTTCGCTAATAGTTACATCAACGTTCGCCGGCAGAATCACATCGGTCCGCGAACTAAACTTAATCATCCCGAATCTCTGACCGAGTGCGAGATTATCACCCTTCCTGGTCCAGCACACCACTCTTCGCGCGAGGATGCCGGCTATCTGCTTACAGATCACCGTTACTTTTTCGCCTTCGATCACAAGTGCATTCTGTTCGTTGACATCGCTCGCCTGCTCATTCGTAGCCATCAGGAATTTGCCTGGCGAATACCGGATATCAAGAACGCGTCCGGCGATTGGTGAGCGATTGATGTGGACATCGAACGGTGAAAGAAAAATACTTACAAGCGTAGCTGGTTCTTCGTTTTCCCTATCGACTGATTTCACTTTCGTGACGCGACCATCTGCCGGTGCAACAACGACATTCTGATCCTGCGGTGGGACGCGTTTGGGGTCGCGGAAGAAGTAAGCCATGAACGCGACGACCACCGCGAAGATGACTGCCAGATACCACAACCCGAATACCAGCGACACACCCCCGAGAAGTGCTGGTATTACAATGAACGGAATACATTCACGCGCTAAGTTCAAAATACTTCTGCTTTATCTGGCGAAAAGGGGACGTGTACTTAGTTCCACGTCCCCATCCTGATACGTTTAACTGGGAGATGTTCCAGGCCTAGTGGTCCAAACCTTCAGTCTTTTGGTATTGCAACATCATCGAATACATTTGATCTTTGAGAGCGAGTTTCTTCTTCTTTAACGTAATCTCCTCCAATTGTTCCTCATCACTCGGATAGGTTAGAGCTGACAATTCACTGAGACGTTCTTCGTATTTATGATGTTCTCGGGCTAATTCTCTGAATTCGGGATCGCGATTTATCAACTCTTCTTTCAGACTATCCGTCGTTGTGATGTCCATTTTCGTCCATGTCTCCTTTCAGGTTTGGGGAGCGTCGAGATTGGGTTATTCGGAGGCCGGCTCAAAACCTCCAGGAATGTTTCGCACGCCAAAAATGTTAGCCGAACAACTGGGTCAAATCAAGCTAGTAATCACTCACCTTTTTTCAGAGGGAGCGGCTCATCACCACCGCATCTTCCAACGGATCCGAATAATAGCGCGGACGCCGCGCAATTGCTTTAAATCCACACCTTTCATAAAGCGCTTGTGCCGCGGAATTTCCACTTCGTACCTCCAAAAAGGCAGTAGTGGCCCCCAGTCTTTTGCCCTCCTCGATAGCTCGCGCCAACAGCAGATAGCCAATTCCGGCGCGACGATACGGCTCCCGGACAGCCACGTTATTAATGTGCAATTCCCCGGCAGACGCCCTTGCGGCTATGTAGCCGACAACCTGGTGACTGCCCTGGTCAGTCGGCCGCGGCCTCGCAATTAGCATCAGGCTCCGGTTATTTCCCTGGAGTTCTGCGTAATAAGCAGCCCAGCCCCAGCGGCTTAGCCCCGAATGCTCTTCAATCTCAACGACTTCAAGCAGGTCGTGCTCGGTCATTGGAAGAATCGCTATTTCAGTCGTGAGTGCGTTCAAATCACTACCCGATCGTTCTTAATTTCAATTCCGCGTCTGAAGGTCGAACGTAGATTGCTTTTAAATCTTTCGGGTTCTGGAGCTCATTGTTTTGAGCTTTATGCCGGGCGAGCATCGCAACATTGACTGCTAAATTTGGTGGTGGCGAAAGCAAGCGCCAAACTAATGTCCGATCCCGCAATGCTTCATCGACGGTAAATGTCTGTCCATTGTGCTCCGCCCATGTTTTGATTTTATCCCTGTGCACAACCGTTCCCTCGCCAGCCCAGCAAATATCATTAAACCCCCTATACTTCTCCAACATCGCGTCTGGTGAAATATGGGTTGCTATATCTAACGAAGTGATTGATTCGGCCGACACCCGGAACGCCTGTACAAAAAGTTCGCCGCGGCCCGCGGGTAATGCTGCGACCACTCTTTCGCAAACACCAGCCGAGTGCGCGATAGCTTCCAAAGTTGGAATTGCTACGCATGGCCGTTCGAGAGTGAAAGCTAAACCTTTTACTGTCGCTATTCCGATTCTCAACCCAGTGAAACTGCCTGGACCAGTTGCAACAGCAAACAGATCAACTTCGGCCAATGTTCGACCCGCTTGATTAAGAACGCTACTGATCTCTCGTAACAAAGTGTTGGAATGCGATGTCTGTTTGTCGCCTTCTAACGTAGCAATTATTTCAGCGCCTTTCGACAATGCAACAGCTCCCGCCAGGGTGGCGGTTTCGACGCTGAGGATCAGTGGTTCAGCAGACACCGTTCAGTTCCCACTCACTTCTTCGACAACAAAGGAGTCCAACCAGATATGTCCAAAGACTGGACAAGGAGACGAACTACAAGCATTTCTCTCGAGTCGAAGCAGCACGGCGGTTGACGCGAGAATGCTCTTGAACTCGAAGCTCAGCGTTGTCCACCCACTATTTCCGCTCTGAAAACTGGGTGACGTACTTAACACCTGACCGGTGCTGGGTTCCACTACTTTCAAGGTTGGCAGACCACCTGTAACGAGGTCTTTAGTCTTCACCGCAAATGAAACTCTGTAACGAATGTTCGACTTCACCAGCACCAGCTGCGAAAGAATCGACGCAGAATTGTCATATCCTTCAAATGTAATACGCAAGCTCCTAGAGCCGCTTTGAGGCTCGATCACGTCGAGTGCGAAGATCACATTGTCGTTCTTCGGCGCCTGCCAGCCGAACCCACCCTGGTCCAGGATCAGTTCGTGTTCAAAACCTCCGTCCTGGATCATGGTGTCAGAGTTTAAGTTGGCTACACCACTTTTCCAGATTTCAAAAGCCTCAGGATACCCCTTGGCTTCAATTAAAGTGCGAACGAGATCAGCGCGCGCATCTTCTGTAATCGGTGTGGAGATCTGGCGAAACTGTTGGAGCGCTTCAATGTTTTTTTGGTGACGCGCAAAGAATCTGGATAATGCGAGCCGCGTCCGGTCGTCCTGAAATTGAACCAACTGATCGGTGAGTTGCGCATCCCCTCGCGAGATTCCCCAAGCAAGATCAATCAAACCGGACAGGAAGTCAGGATTCCTCGTCGCCGCGAAACGTAGCTCGTTAAACCCTTCGTCGTAGCGGCCTAACCGCACGAGAAGATTACCGCGCTGCCAATGCGGATGTCCGTAGTAAGGCGCTAAGCTAATCGCATGGTCGAATGCGACGAGCGCCGAATCGGTTGCGCCGTAACCATCACGCAAGATTCCGACTTCCATCCAAAGCAGATCATCCTCGGGTCGAAGACTGACTGCGAGCTCCATCTCTTTTGCCGCATCCGCTTTCAGTCCGGAATTGTTGAGCACGACTGCTCGCGCGCGATGCGCTTCTGCGTCGTTAGGCGTGAGCTTCACCGCCTCATTTGCAGCTGCGAGAGAGTTGGTTGTGAGTGAGTAGCGCGCGAGCATCTTGGAAAAGCCGAAGGCGGCGGCGCTCTTCATCAGCCAAACGCAGATGAACACGATCGCAACCGCGGCTACCAATCGCCCAAGGCGCGATGGTTGGAATTGTCTTGTCACTTAAGAAGACAGAATAAAAAGCGCGCCCACGAACGGGCGCGCTTTTGACGTAGTTTGAAAACTCGCTTACGAGGGACTCGGATTGTCTTGTAAGAAGAGAATGGGTGCCAGTACTTCGAAACCGTAACCTGCAAAGACAGCAACTGTCGCGGCGGTGCCAATTCCGAAAAGGCCGCCACCGCCGCCCCCGCCTCCACTACCACCTGGTGGTGGTGCAGGAGTCGGACAATTCGCTACGGTTCCGCCAACGACAGGATCTGTCGTTCCGACGGTTGCCGATTCCGTGGCAACCTCTCCTTTCGTTCCCTTGTTACCGATTAGTGTTACACAACCATTCAGCACCAGGGCTTTCACCGCACCCGTTTCATCAAAAGTCAAAACCACTTTCGTGTTTGGAGCAACTTCAAGCCGCCCGAGTGGACCAAGCTCGATGGTCGCGGATTCGTCCGCTTTAGTTTCGATAGTGGCGCCGGAAGCAATGGCAGCGCCGCTCGACGCACTCAATCCGTTTACGGTGATTGGCCTGTTGTTTTTTGTGGTCAGCCGGCCAACAAGCTGCTGCGGTATCGCAACCTTTGTTATAGGTGCTAGAGGTTGCGCGAAGGCCAGTTGCACACCGATCTGCAAAATCGAATAGACGAGCAAAACGACAATCGTGGTCTTCACCTTAGTCCGTGTTGTTGTCATTAGAAGTCCGTCCCTTCCAAAAGTAACAACTGCCTTGTCGCCTCACCTTCGTGTGGCGCAGTTTACTTGGTGTCGCCATTCAGGTCAACATTTTCCAAAGTGAATTTGCGCTCCGTCGCCATCGTTGCGAGTGCCAGGAGAACTACAAACACGACGGCATTGGCCATCAGGTGTAGACCGAAATCAAAGAAGCTGTGCAGCAACGCACCGCTAAGTCCAACGACCGAAGCAAAGCAAACAGCGTTACGTGCTCGACTCGCTGTGCGTAAGTTGTTGCGAATGAGTTTGAACGCAATTACAGCTAACCAGATACCGATCGCAAAGCCTACGATTCCGCCGCTGGCCAGCAACTCCAGATAATCGTTGTGGGCTTCCTGCGGCGTCATTGTTCCAGACGCCTCGTGGTGCTGGGTAACAGCGATCCAATAACCACCAAAGCCGACGCCGAAAACCGGATGTTCAGCGATGGTTCTTAGTGTCGCCCGCCAAATATCGTTCCGTGTAACACCGCCGGTTGAAGAAACTGTGTCGTTTGAAAACTCTCCCCCGACAGCCTCGAAATTACTCAACAATCGATCACCACCGACCCAAATCACGCCAATGCCCAGAGCGATTACCAGCACTATGATCAACCCAATCCGCATCGCAACTGTTCGTGTAGCGCGGAACAAGAAGGAATCCTGAATGGCAGAGCTTCGCTTGATATAGCTCAGCATCAGAGCCGCCACCGCTAGCTGGCCGATCATTGCCAGAATGCCGCCACGCGAATTCGACAAAACAAGCGCGGTCCAGATCGGTAGGAGCAGAGCCACATAAAGCATCGCATGCTGACGCCTAACAACTCCGGACGCAATCAAGCCAAGCCCCAGGCCAAACGCCATTTCCATCAGGTACGCAAAGTGGTTCTTGTTAATAAACTGCCCGTAACCACTACCAGGCCTCAGAAGCGGAAGAACGAAGCCTGTATCGCGCTGAATCGTCTGTCGAAGGATGCCATAGATTGCACTCGCAACCGCGACGCCAAGGACGACGTGGATCAAGACCCTTATGCGTCGTTCTGTATTTGCGTATCGGTAAACAAATAGGATTACAAGCGCGAGCGCGATCAACTGCAGCGCAACAAAACGTGTTTGATGTGGATCGGCACTAATCGAATTCCAGGCAGGCGCAGAAAGACCAGCTATAGCCGCTCCTGGCAACGATATTGTTTGGAGAAAGGCGAAAACGGTGACGACAGCGATCGGAACGATCAACCGCATCCCTTCTATTCGCCGCACGTCATTGAGCGTGATTTCAATGACAGCCACTATCGTCCCGATTAAAACGAAACAGATAAATAGTGCCTTCCACCATGGCTGAGAAGTGCCGTAAGGAATGGCAGCCAGACAAATCAGCAACAGCAAAGAGCCGAAGAGTGCACGGTCAAGTAAGACGCCCAGCCTTAAGCGAACCGGCAATTCGTCTACAGCCACAAAATCAACGATAGCGGTTTGCGACATCAGCCTGCTACGTACCGGCACTAACAGTCATCGAGATTGGTTCAATAGCCGGTGCCGTTTCGTATCGCTTGAAGATTCTTTCTGTCGCGTCCGTAAGCTCGCGACGAAATAGTTCGCTGAGGTAATTCATGTCTACCAGCAAGTCGCCACTTGCATATTCGCGATAAAGGTTCATCCAACCCCATTCGACTCCGTCCTTCACCAATGGCAGACGAAAACACCACGCCGAACGGTAGTACGACTCGCGGTGGCCATTTCCGTTACACCACGCCCAATAAACTCCGCCATCGCGTAATTCAAGGTGCCCACCGCCGTTGCGCTTTGCAGCCCCTTCGAATACACGAGCTGCGATGTCTGCCTGTCCCGTCCGTCCGACCTGCGCATTCGCAAACGAGAACTCGCCAAACTCCAGCATCTGATGTATCGCCGCAAACACTTGATCAATTTCCGAAGCGTGAGAGAGCGCTACGGAGGCCCGCCTGATACGCAAGTTGTTAGCTACTCTAAGACGTCGGTCCGAAACGGTGCGCTTCACACCGGCGCGAAGTTCATCGATCTCGTGATAACGCAGGTGGCCAACTGCTATGAGCACTGCTACCGAAACAACAAACATGAGCAGGCCAGTAGTTTTGGAACCCGTGGTTCTGAAGATCATTGCCACTAGTCCGAACACAGTGCACACGCCGTACAGAGCCAGCACCACGCGTCGCTGCGACCAGCCACGCGCGAGCAACATGTGATGTATATGCTCGTTGTCTCCCTGAAAGATTGGCCGCCGGCTGATCAATCGGCGCCCCATAGTCATCGCTGTGTCGACCATCGGGAAACCAAATGCCAGGATCGGAATCACTATCGCCACCGTCGTCGCTGCTTTTTGCGCGCTCAACACTGATAGCGCTGCCAGGGTGAAACCGACGAAGAGCGCGCCCGAGTCGCCGAGAAAGATCGACGCAGGATTGAAGTTGTAACGCAGAAACCCAGCCAGCGCGCCACAAAGCACAAGAGCGACGACCGTCATCAACGGCCGGCCTTGTGAGATCGAGATGATCAAGATCACCAGTGACGAAAACAGGGCAGCTCCTGACGCAAGTCCATCCATTCCGTCGATCAAGTTGAAAGCATTCGCGATTCCGACTAGCCAGAGGATCGTTAGGGCAAACGAAACTAGCGGTGGCAATTGAACGGTACCGACAAAAGGTATCGACAGTGCGTCGATGTGGCCGCCGAGGAAATAGAAAAGCGCGGCGATTATTCCCAGAACCGTGAACTTGACCGTTGCGTTCGTCCCACGAAGGTCGTCGACAATTCCTAGCATGAGCACTAACGTCGCAGGAATGAAAGCAATAAACACATCCGACCATTGAGCTTTGAGTGTTTGAGTTAGCAGGTTGTCGACGAACGGTAATGTCGAAAGCGCAGTCAGGCAGGATAGATAAATCGCGACACCACCCAACCGAGGAGTCGCTTTCGTATGAAGTCGTCTTGAGTCAGTAGGTACATCGAGGAGTCGAAAACGCTCACAGAGCCGGCGCACGACGGGCGTAAGAATAAGGGACGCGATCGTCGCGATAACAAACAAGGCGAAGTAAGTATTCACCTGGGTTTCTCCTGGGAGTTATTAAGCTTTCTCTGGGCTAGAACTTTAAGTACCTGGCTCGTTCGTAACACTTAAGACTGATTCGGCGGGAAGCGGACGCGTTAAAGCTCGGGTCGCGCTGTCACCTGACTCGACAATTCCACAAAGCTGCGGAAGGAGCACCGTCTTTGAGTACGGCGATTTGTCGCTGCTTTGATCTTTCGCGCGCTGGGGCTGAGACAACGACGATTTGAGAATGTGGCTCACTACCGTTTTATGGTCGCCGTGTTTAGCGGTTAATAACTGACCGTTCAGTTGACCCGCTAAGTCAGTAACATGACTTTCATCCGGACCGATGTATAACAAACGCACCCCAACAGCCATGATGTTGTAGACCTTGCACGGGTGAACTATCCCAACGAAGGGATCGCCCATAACGACAACATGCAGATCGGCGGCCGACAGTGATGCTGACAAATCACAAAGTGGTTGATACGGAAGACACTTAATATTCCTGAGCTGATGCGACTCGGTGAAGCACTGCACCTTTTGCTGTTCGCTTCCGCCGCCAACAAAACAAAAAGTCACATCGCTGCAATCACGAAGTGCGAGTGCGGCGTCAAGTAACGTATCGAGGGGATGGCAAGGACTATGGTTTCCGGAGTACATCACTACAAACTTTCCATCAAGTCCATGGGCGTTTCGAAACTGCAGCCGTCCACTGCTCGAGTACTGAACTACATCCGAGTGAGACCACGGCGGCACAACTGATATCCGTTCGCTCTCAACACCACCAGCCTGAACCTTGTCTTTCACAAAGCGATCGAGAACAACAACTTGATCGGCGAGCCGAAGGCTGTAGTTCATCATTCGTTTTAGTAGCCGTGCGGTTTTGGAATTCTCGGTGAGCCACCCTGCCGCTATGGCTTCGTCAGGATTGAGATCCATGATCCAGCAGTAGAGCCGAGCACGGGCGAGTCGCGCATAAAGTGCGGCCAGGTACGAGATCAACGGAGGAGAAGTGAGCGCGACAACTGCATCGACGCGCGGCAGGAACAACATTCGAAAGGCGCAGATCAGGAGAAAACTGGAGAAGTTTGCGACGCGCTTCCACTTGCTGTTCTTGCCCCCCGACAACGAAGGAATTCGTATAACAGTGATTCCCTTCCAACGTTCTCTTCTCTTGAATCGCAGAGACGGATCGTCGTAGCCGCGGTCGCTGGTCAAAACCGTTACCGCATGTCCTCGTCTGGAAAGTTCTGTCGCGAGATCAGTGAGGTGTTGTGCCGTAGAGACTACATCAGGGTAGAAGCATTGATTAAGAAGCAGAACTCTCAAGAATGAATCTGAACGCGTTCGCGAAAGTACTGCACGGTTCGTTCTAATCCTTCTGCAAGAGAAATCTTAGGTGTCCAGCCCAACACCGTTTTTGCTGTCGTTATGTCTGGCTGTCGCTGTCGCGGATCGTCTTCTGGCAGCGGCAGATATTTGAATTCGGATTTGGAGCCGCAGATTCGCTGGACCGCCTCTGCAAGCTGCTTGATGGTAAATTCACCGGGGTTACCTAGATTAACGGGCTGGTGCAATTCGTCCGCGTTCATCAACCGAATCAAACCTTCGATCAAATCATCGACGTAACAGAATGAACGCGTTTGATTTCCTTCGCCGTAGAGTGTCAGCGGTTCACCACTCAAGGCCTGCACAACGAAGTTCGAAACCACTCGGCCATCGTTTTCCAGCATGCGTGGTCCATACGTGTTGAATATGCGTGCAATGCGCGTGTCAACATGGTTCTGGCGGTGATAATCCATCATCAGCGTTTCGGCCAAACGTTTTCCTTCGTCGTAACAGGAGCGCAATCCGATCGGGTTGACATTGCCCCAGTACCCTTCCCTCTGTGGGTGCACTAACGGGTCGCCATAGATCTCTGACGTCGACGCCTGAAGAATTCTTGCGCGCACACGCTTGGCCAATCCGAGCATGTTGATCGTGCCCATAACGTTAGTCTTGACTGTCTTCACTGGGTTGTATTGATAGTGAATCGGAGAAGCAGGACACGCCAGGTTATAAATCTGATCGACCTCGAGCAGAATCGGCTCAATGACATCGTGACGCACAAGTTCAAAGCGTGGGTTATCAAGCAACGGGAAAATATTCTCCCGCCGGCCGGTAAAGAAGTTGTCGAGGCAGATTACATCATGCCCCTCACCAAGCAATCGTTCACAAAGATGAGAGCCAATAAAGCCGGCGCCGCCGGTTACTAGAATTCGCACGGGACCCCCTTGCGATTTCGGATTTCGGATTTCGGATTTCGGATTTTGTAGTTGTGTAAGGTCAAGTTTTACCTGCGTGTCCGTTGTTGCCGAATAGGAGTCGCTTGTTTCGTGCTTCTGCCTATGCTCGTGAAGATGGCTAGTAACTCACCAGCTTCTGTTAGGAGCCATCGCCGTTCGTTCACTTCGCCGATGTTCGACTCATTGAACAATTCAAGCCAATACTCACTTTCCGCTGATTCCTTTTCCACAATCGCAATCTTGTGAATGAAATCATTGCGTGACTGAGCACGGTTGGCTTCCCTGTAGTTACCACCGACTGACGTTCCCGCTTTCAAGAGTTGATAGCCCAAGACATCCGCCATTCTTCCTCTTGGCAGTCGAGATACAAAAGCTATGACCCTGAGTGCAAACCGCTTGGTTCTTTGTTCTAACTCCTTTTTATTCATGTGAGGTCCTCCGTGTGAGAGTCTTGATGAGGTGTTTTGCTCTACAAAATCCGAAATGCGAAATCCGAGCTTTGGACACTTTAACACTATAACTAACGTAGGGGGTCAACGACTGTTAACTCAACGTTATTAACACGAAATCCGAAATCCCAAATCCCAAATCCGAAATCATCTTCGCACGCGCTGGTTTCCCAGGTACAACACATCCATCTTCGTCTTGAGAAAACATTCAATGGCGTCGTTCGGCGTGCAGACTATCGGCTCGTTCTCATTGAACGACGTGTTTAGGACGACCGGAACACCCGTCAGCCGGTCGAAGTCGGAAATCAGTTGATAGTAGCGTCGATTGAGTTCCTGTGACACGGTTTGCAATCGTCCTGACCCATCTACGTGAGTCACTGCCGGTATCTCGCTCCGTCGTTCAGGCCTTATTTGATAGACCATTAGCATCGTCGGCGCAGGATGCGTTTGCTCGAAGTAGTCACCTACTCGCTCTGCAAGGATCGAAGGCGCGAACGGTCGAAACGGTTCCCGCTTCTTTATCCGGTCGTTGAGAATGTCCTTCATTTCCGCACGTCGCGGATCCACAACGATCGACCGGTTCCCAAGCGCTCGGGGACCAAACTCCATTTCCCCCTGAAACCACCCGGCTACTAATCCAGCGGCGATATCTTCGGCCGCGCGGCGTGTAAGTTCGGTGTCAGTAAGAACATCAAAACTCAGCTTCGCCCGACTTAACTCCTGCTTGATCTCTTGGTTTGAAAACGCAGGTCCCGTATACGCTCCCAGCATGATTTCGCCGCGAGGATTCTTAAGCAACGCATTATGAATCTGAAAACAAACTCCCAGAGCGGTTCCGCTGTCGCCCGCCGCAGGCTGCACATAAACTCGTTTGAAAGGTGTGTGCAGCAGAATCCTTCCGTTCATCACCGAGTTGTAGGCTACACCTCCGGAAAGCCCCAGGTCGGTAAGTCCTGTTTGCTCGTAAACGTGATTAAGAATATGGAATCCTACTTCTTCAAGTCTTAGCTGAAGACTTGCGGCAATATCACGATCCCGATCTGTGATAGGCGAACCCGGCAAACGTCCAGGCCCAAACGTCCCTATAAATGCCTCCGAGAAGATCTTGCCGATAACTGGTGACCCTTGATCCCACGTCATCTCAACTCCTTCGGCATGATGGCGAAAGAAATCGAGATTAATCCGAAACTGGCCGCGTTCCTCGGTGCGAATGAGGTCACGGAATTCTCTGATGAAACGTGGTTGGCCATACGGCGCGAGCCCCATCACTTTCCCTTCATCACCATAATGCGGGAACCCGAGAAATTGTGTGGTAGCGGTGTAGACGATGCCTGTGGAGTGTGGATATTCAACCTGGCCCAAGACTTCGATTGAATTCCCTTCTCCAACTGCCCACATCGTTGAGATGAAGTCACCGAATCCATCAATCGAGAGCAACGCCGCACGGTCAAAGGGCGAAACAAAGAAGGAGCTGGCTAGATGTGCTCGGTGGTGTTCGATGTTGTGAAATTGTGCTTTGAGTCGATCTTTGTGCAGACCGAATACTTGCGCAAGATCTTCTCTGAGGTCACGCACCTTTGCGGCGTTACCGAGTCGATCTTTTATTTGACGAAAAACACCGCTGCCGTTGCCATTACCGACGGCCAATGTTTCCGCATCAACCGCAGCGACGACGGTACTAGCGCGTGGTGTCGGAGCTGCGAGTTGACGCGCGGCACGTGTCGCCGCAAACAAGACTTTCTTATGCAGGTGCGCTGACGGATCTCTCGAGATGCCGACATGATCGACGTCTTCAATGGTGATTCCGGCGGCTTTCAGACAAAATCGGACCGACTCAGAAGGAAAGCCTGCACAGTGCTTCACACGATTGAACCGCTCTTCCTCAACGGCCGCGACGATATGACCATCGCGAATGATCGCCGCCGCTGCGTCACCGTGATAAGCATTTATTCCGAGGATATGAACACTCATTCTAGCTGGTGCTTGGAATCTTTAATTCGGTTCTTTCTGACGTATCAGGTTCGCCATCCCCGGGAACCTCAACAAGATTTGCCTGGAGTCCGATTCGCTCTCCTATCAGATAAAGCGAAAGGATCAATTCGGCGAGCACGCGCTCAAAGGCATAGTGAATGCCGGCCCAGCCATCTAGGATTCCACCGCGTACAATTAAGCAATACAACATCATTACCGGAGGTGCGACAACTCCCCAGCATCTGATTCGATCAGCCAGGGACAGACTTGCTCGATCTGTGGTTCGTAACTTTTGTGCTTCAAGTTCAGCGTATCTAACTTGAGAAACAACCCAGTGTCGAAGAGATTTACGATCATCATGTAAGACCGGGGAGTCGAGGTTACGTACTTCGCCTTCTACATGCACTCGTTGGGTGTGACCATCTTGTTCATAGTAAACGGAATCGCGGCGGTACAAGATGGTAACCGACGGATATATATCACTCCGCAGACGCTTCCCGCGGATGCAGTAAATGAAACGAGCACTATAGCCGCGCGCGTCTCTATCAGGTTCCAACTTCGCAAGTTCTGAAATGAATTCATCCGTAAGGATGTAATCGGCATCGAGTGCGAGGATCCAGGGCGTGCTAATCCCAGTCTCCGCTAAACCAAAGGTCCATTGTTGCTGATGGCTGTCAAAAGGTCTCTGAAACACGCGAACGTGAGGGAAACTCGAGCTCAGCTCAATCGTCTCGTCGTCGCTAAAGCTGTCTACTACGACGATGTCTCTTGCCCAACTCAGTTGGCGCAGGTTACGTCCGATGTTCGGTGCTTCATTGTAAGTCAGTATTAGAGGGGTGATTTGATGAAGCATCAATCAACTTTACGAGCGGAACAAATCATGTTCTTCCAGAGCCATGGGGCGCGCCCATAAAACGTAAACTGTAGAACATCAAACCCGCTCGCCTGCATCAATCGAGATAGCGTTTTGATACTGAAGAATTTGATATGACCCCCGTCGTGCAACGCCGAAAAGTGCGTATCCATCTTTCCCGTAAGGGCTAGCGCCAAATTCTTTAAGTAACCGTGGTACGGAGTGCCAATGATCAAACCTCCGTGGGTTTTCAAAACCGAGCGAGCTGCCTCCAACAAATCCGAAGGGCGGTAAAGATGCTCGATCACGTCACTCGACAAAACCAAATCAAAGTGATTTCCCAAACGCGAACTAAGGAGGCTGTCAATACTGGCTTGCACATAATGTATATTGCCATTCGTGTTGCGCGCGATTTCCAGACCGCTCTGTGACAAGTCAACTCCCGTCAGGTCGTATCCGAGTGACGCCAACCGAGTGGTGATGTAACCGTTACCACAACCAAGGTCGCATATCGCCTTCACACCATCCATATGTCTGACGAGTTCAATAATTGAATTTGCTAATCCTTCGCCAGAGCAGCCGTTGGCGGGCCCGGCCGTGGTCCAAGTAAACTCGCTATATGCTTCGTTCGAGTTCAATTGCGATTCGCTGATGTTATTGATGAATAGAGCCGGACAAGTTGAGCTGCGGTGTTATTCCACGTAAACCGCCTCGATAGTTGTTGGCCGGCAAGTCCGCGTTTAGTTCGCTCATTGGCGTCGCCAAGAGCTTCAACTAATGTGTTTTCCAGAGCGACATGATCTACTTGGCTTATCCAACCGGCACCAGCGCGGTCGATCTCCTCAGCCAGATTAACGTAGGGACTAACCAGCACGGGTACTGCGCAGGCCATTGCCTCGAGTAAGCAAACACCAAAATTCTCCTGGTAAGAGGTTAAGGCAAGTAACGATGCGTGCTGCAGCAGGCCATTCTTGTTCTCACCTTCTACCCACCCTGGGAACAACACACGCGTTGTAGCCTTTTGCCGCAGTCGATTGACGTAATCAGATGGTCCATCGCCTGCGATTACAAGTCGCCAGTCCCTGAAGCGTGATCCTGAAGTCACTTTTGAGAACGCCTCGATTAAAACATCCAAGCCTTTCTTTGGATCTATTCTCGACAATACAAGCGCGTAAGAATGACCGTTCAAATCCGGCAGCTGCTGCGCCAATTCATCGCGCGAAGGCGAGCAACCCACTTCGACATCAATGCCCAGTGGAATGACTTGCCCGTGATTAAGCCGAAGCGAATGTTCGACGGCTTCTTGTTCGCCGCGAGTGGTGTAATGAACAGCAGCCGCACTTCGCAACATCTCTTCACCCCGCAAACGCCAGAACAGCTGTTTGCGAAATCTCTTTTGTTTCATGCTCCATGGGTCAAGCGTGCCGAGGGGACGAATGATGTAAGGCACGTCATTGCCCCGACAGGCTCTTGCCGCCGCTATACAAGCATGATTGAAGACCGCGTGAATGTGGACTGCATCAAACTCCGATACGTTCGCATTTAGCCAGGCAGACAAAGATTTTGAGAATTTAAACGAGCGTCCCCATCGTGACGGAAAGAAGATTGTCGGTACGCCTTTGTAATCGACGGTAGTGCGCGTCGGTATTGTTCCGTTCGACATCTCAGCGTCGGTGGTGACAATCAGCACCTCCACCTGCTGCGCACTGAGTTCCCGGCACATGGGTATTATCGCCTGGGCTGGTCCACCTGAGACCGGTGCAATGGAAGGGATGACTTGCAGAATCCTCATTCGCTTTCTAAGCGCTAACCCGATTTACTTCACACCACTTTGCCAGAACGTAAAGTGACCACGGACGGGTCCAACCAATAGCGCGTGGCGATCTCAGAAACTGATTCCAGACCTTAGCGAAGCCGCTATCACTAAGGCCCAGCGTCTGCAGTCGGTCGACATCAAGGAGGACTGCCGAGATATCCTCGCGTAAACGCGATTGCATCCAGCTCTCAAACGGAAGGGTGAAACCCATTTTCCGACGACTCATCAACTCACTCGGTAGCAGGTCGGAAATTGCATCAGCAAGGAGCGGCTTGGAGGCGTTCGATGAGCCACCGTTTAGTTTCAACTTTCCCGGAACCGAAAGAGCAAATCGCACAACATCAACATCAATGAACGGCACGCGAACTTCCAGCGAGTGAGTCATGCTCATCGAGTCAGTATCTCGGAGCAGGGTGTTTGCCATGTAGCCCTTCATTTCAAGCACAGACATCTCGTTCACCGGATCAGAGAACCAATCATGAAGTTTCGCGCCCGCGTGCCGTTGCGATGCAGCGTGATTTTCAAACGAAAAATGGCTCAGGGCAGTGACGGTTTCCGGATCGAAAAGCTGGCGCGTGATTCGATATACATCGTTCGGGCATCCGCTACTTTTCATTAATTGCCAGAACTTGTTTCGCCTAATAGAGCCGTTTGAAGTGAACTTCTGCGTCGCTAACGCCCCCCTAACGACACGTTTTAAGCTCGGGGGCAAAGAATGAATGCGCGCAATCCGGCGAAAACTTGGATAGCCGGCGAAGAGTTCGTCTCCACCGAGCCCCGACAGGGCGACCGTTATTCCCGCCTGCCTCACGGCTTTTGCGACAACGTAAGTGTTCACGCCATCCATCGACGGCTGATCGAAACTTCGAATGGCATCAGGTAATAGGCGCAACAACTGATGTTCCCGCAGTAAGACTTCCCGATGAACTGTTTGAAATTTGTCGGCGACAATTCGTGCATGACTGGCTTCGCTCAGCTTTTCGTCGTCAAACACAACACTAAACGTCTTCGGCCGTTCGTTACTGACCCTACTCATCAACCCCACTATGGCACTGGAATCAATTCCGCCTGACAGGAACACGCCCAGCGGAACGTCGCTGACCAGATGTACCCGCACTGCTTCTTCAAGCGCCTCACGCAGTCGCAATGCAGCTTCGCGTCTCGAGTGAAACTCCGCTGGTTCTAATGGCGCTTCATTCTCAATCGAAGCCCTTCGCAGCTTGAGGCGGTCTTCATCGGCGTGGACGATGAGGCACTCGCCTGGCTCCAGTGCTTTCACTCCTTCGACAATTGTTAATGGCGATTGTGTTGAGCCATAACTCAGGTAAGACGCGATGCCTGCACGGCTGAGTCGACGTTGAACCAGATCAGTTGCCAGCAATGCACGTAATTCCGAAGCGAAGGCTAACAGGGTCGTGCGACCGGATCGACCGTCGTTGTCAACAAAGTAGTAAAGCGGCTTGATGCCAAATGGGTCTCGTACGAGAATCAAATCGCGCTTTAACGGATCCCAGATGGCACATGCGAACATCCCGCGTATTCTCTTGAAGGCCTCGACGCCCCATTTTCTATACGCGCGAAGCACTACTTCTGTATCCGAGTTGGAACACCACGGACCAAAGTCCTCGCCGATCTCTTTTTTCAGGTCTTTAAAATTATACGTTTCGCCGTTGTAAGTAATTGAGATCCCACTCTCTTCGTCCACCATCGGTTGATGACCGGCCGCTGAAGTATCAATGATGGCGAGACGGGTATTTCCGAGACACAGCTGCGTGGCCCATCCGATCGGCGTATTGCACTCGTCTGTAACCATTCCATGATCATCAGGTCCACGATGCTGCAACACGGCATTCATCCGCGAGACAGAGTCTCTGAGGTCCGACAGCGACGCACTTCCTTTTGTCTTGCGGATTACACCCGAGATACTACACATCGTTCTTGGTTAACCTCGCCAATTTGCGACGGCTTCGCTTGCATACTGGAGAAAGCGCCGCGCGCCAGCCGGTAAACTATGTTCACGCACACTCTCTTGAGCGTTCGAAGACAGCAATGAAAGATCTTCATCCGAAATCGTTGCTGCTTCTCGCATTGCTCCTAACAACGCGCTCTGATTACCGGCTTGTACAAGCCATCCATTACGGCGTGTTTCAACAAATTCAAGTGCGGCGCCCATTTGATCTGTCGCAATCACCGGCAGTCCTGAAGCCAGACCCTCGGGCACAACCAGACCCCAACCGTCATAACGAGACGGCACGCAAAGCACGTCGGCTGTCGCATAATGTTGAGGCAGCTCACTCCAGTCCTTGAACCCTAGGAATTGAACTCTATCAACAACCGGCGCGAGTATTGTTTCCAAATAGCTACGCAGAGGCCCGTCTCCGAGTATCCTGAGGAATACGCCGCGTTCGTCTCGAGCTAACTGCTCGAATGCGCGCGCCAGGATGTCGACGCCCTTGCGTCGAGTGAGTGCACCGGAAAACATGAACACTCGACCGCCTTTCGAGCCGTTTCTGATAGATCGGTCGACACGAAATCGATCGAGGTTCGAAAAGTAAGGAAGATTGAGGTACGCCCGGCCGGCTCCGAACTCGCGTCGGTATTGATCAACAGCGAATTTTCCAATACCCCAAATTGGTGCGCTCGATAAACGAAGTGGCTTCAATTTCCAGTGTCGTAAGACACGACCAACCCACTCTGGTTTTCTGAAGCCAGGACGTTCGCCCCAAAAGCACCAGGGCTTCTGCTCGTTTGCGCGTTGGCAGAGAAGTTTCTCCGCATGCGGATGCCGGTAATAATTAAAGACTGCCAGATCTGAATCACTGACGAACCTGGCTAGACGCGCGAAGTCATCCGAGATTCGATCGAGCATCGTCGATGGATGCTTGATATTGACTTCGCTCCACTGCCTGGATGGATCGGCGGCCCGCAGGTAACCAACATGCAGGTCGCACGAATCGGCTGCGATTTGATTGAAGATCTCCGTTTGGTAAGGCGAAGGAATATCAGTTAAGACAAAGATCTTCACTGGATAGAACTCATTGAGTATGCATGTCTACGGACGCACTGCTGAAACTTTTGAAAAGAGTTTTGAGACTGCAATCCATGCGAGGACCACATAACTAACCAACACCAACTCTAGAATAGAGCGCATCCCGGAGAATAAGGCCATTATCACAACGCTATACATGACTAATGCTGATAACTTATTGCTGCGAGTAAGTAACCCTCGCGCCATCGCAGACAGCCTGCCATAGAACCAGCCGCCAATCGCAATACCAATAAAACCCAAAGACATGTAGAGCTCGCCGATAACAGAATAGGAGTAGGACACGCCTTCTACACCTACGGCGCTAGGGAGGTCAAAGCCTGGGTCTACCGGCTTGTCAGGCCAGAACACTCTAGGAATCGGCCGCACCAGCACGTAAAGGAAATACTGGTGATATACGAAGGGGTAAGACTTTGGAATAAACTGGATCACCTGACACAACCGATAGAAGTTGTCGTCGACTCGCAAGTGTTCCTGTTCCAGAAAACCTATTCTCTCTTCCCTGCTTTCCGCAGCATCCGTTCTGATCCCAACAAGCGATGCCAAACCTACGTTCCGGTATTCGAGCATTATCTGTAGTGCAACCAGCAACGCAATAATTGCCAGGCATATTTGCATGGCGTGCTTTAGTCGCAGGCGTTGATGGCCCAGCACCCACAATACGAGTGCCATTCCGATCACAACTCCGATAACCCGCCGGCTTCCGCTCTGCGCGAGAAAGAGCGTCATCACGAGCGACATTGCACAGCACATCAGGGTGCGAATGTTTCGCCACCCAACGTATCTGCTAACGACCACTGTCAACATCGGAAGAAGGTAACCGAAGTATTGAAGGTGATCGAGAAACGCATCCCAACCACCTAACTGACCGCGTCCCCATGGAGCGCCCCATCGTTCTTGCCCAACGTAGTAGACCATTTGGCCGATATTGAAGTTGCAAGGAATCGCGAACGTCAGCATCCCGACAACAAAGCATGTTATGGTCAATCCAAAATATGCATTCAACGAAAATTCTTGTTGTGCAGCACTCATCACTACCGCGGGAATTCGCCACGGGCGGCGGACGGCGCCAATCCAAACCATCACCACGAAAAGACCGATACCGAAGAACGCCTGTATGATCTGTTCGTTTTCGATCGTTGCCATTGAATAGACGTTTTGAACCAAATCCAGCAGAAGCCAATAAATCGGTGCCAAGGTAAGCAAGTACTCGCCTCGCAGAATCGCTCTGGGCTGGTGGAGAATTGCCGCCATCGGCGTGACCATCAGTCCCAGCGACATGGCAACTGCTGATGGAAACAGTCCCTTGATCCCCACACCGTGTGTCGGAATGAAATAAATAGCAACCGCGGTGCCTAGACCGGTACTGATGATTGCAAGCAGAGTCGCCTGGGCATTGCCCGAGACAAGTGCTACTTGCGCTGTACTTGTTGCTGCGAACGAACTCACAGATTAACTAATGAGGAGGCCAAAGAGTTTAGGCTGAACTCATCCGATACTTCAGTCAGACTGGACATTCGCTGCAATGTATCAGGAGAACCGTGAAGCCTTACCAAAGCATCGGCGATGCTGGGCCCTGATACATCCTGAAGAACGACACCCGTCGATCCATCCCTGACTACTGACGCGCAATGGCGTGATGCGACGACCGGCAGCTTCCAGGATTGTGCTTCCAGTTGTGTAAGGCCAAAACCATCCGACAGCGTTGGAAAGATGAATACATCCGCCTCGCGATAATATTGAGCAACTCGATCTCGCGGAACGTTTTGAAACCACTTTACGCGATTGTCTTTTCTCAGATCGGAAGGAATGGTCACTTGAATCGGACCAACCATCCAAAACTCGATGGAAGGTTCACTGACTCTTCGAATCGCATCAAAGAGTGCTCCAACTCCCTTTCGAGGATTCACCTGACCGAGAAACAAAACGCGAAGAGGTCGTTTGGCTGTAAATCGCTCGGGGTAGGAACGCTTGAATCCGATCGCCGCTTCAGGTCGCTCAAATGCTAGCGGAATGATTCTTATCTTCTCGGGCGCAACGCCGTCGGCGACAAGCATGTTTCGCGACCAATCTGAATTGACTATCACGTAGTCGGCTAATTCGACTTCCGAGCGCCATTGATCCCAATACGTCTGCGGCGAGGGTCGCAAATCGACAGTGCCCATACCGGCCACAGAAGGTGAATGGCTCACAATGCGTTGCTCTAACGGACCCGGATCGATTTGCCCAAGCACAGTTCTCCATCCCCGCTCACGCGCGAAGTTGAAAATCAAACGTGCGGCATAGCTGTAGGCAAACACCGTTACCGGCACGCGCGGGCGTGCTCGCCGGCGGAGCTGCGAAATTGCGAACTTCTGAAACCACTCATTTCTTTGCGTTATTACTTCCCAACCATTGCGTCTACGCGCGCGCGATTTTAGTTCGAAGAATATGCTTCGAAGATTTGCAGCACGAACTTCACTGGTAATTAGACCAGCATGAAACCGATTGCGGATCCCCGGATTTCCTAGACTGATCCAACTGTCTGGCGTTGCCCAAACGTCGGTGATCAGTTCGTCTAACACCCCACTACGTTGCAACGCGCGTGGTACGGAGTAATGTTCCCTCGCCCCAATCTGACAGCAGATCCAGCGGTGAGCCGCCGGTGTGCTGACGAAGGTTGTACTCATAGGTCGAGCGACGTTGAAAATGATTGACGCACGGGTGCACGTCGGAGAGACAGATACGATCTTATTCTATCCCTCCCTATCCGCATTTTGTACTGGCTATGTGTTCGCAAGTGCGATGGAATCATTGCCACCCCCGCAACGACGCCGCGCCACCGTCCGTGTCGCAACAACCAAAGCACTCGGTTCACACATTGACCAAAGCCTACCCACCAAAGGGATTTTGGATAACGAAGGTAAGTTAGCAATGCCAGGTTCGCAATGCTGTTTGCTGTGACAGTTGGGTCACGGTGTTTGTTCAAGTCGGTATCGTGAAAGACGCGAAGCCAGTTGGTAGTAACAATCTTCCCCCCTCGAGCATGTAGTTTCAGCGCGAGATCCACCTCTTCCATTCCATAGGCGACAGGAAGGGGCAGGTATCCATCAGCACGAAGAAAATCGCTTCGACGATATATGCAGGCACCTCCAGAAAAATCCGCTGTCCAGTAAGCGACAGGCGTGTCTTGTTCGACGAGCTCGCCACGGTGATAAACAGCGGCGCCCATAATCGCTGCATCAGGGAACCGTTCCGCAACCATCTTCACCCGTTTGAAGTAGTCGCGATCCAGCGGGTATGAATCGTCGTCAAAACTCGCGACCAGCTCATTCCGACACGCTGAGATGAGTCTGTTTCTAGATCCACCTGGCCCGATATGCTTATCGCTGATCATGATCGTCACACCCGGACACGCCTCTTGAATCTCTTTCTCACAGTTCTTTCGATTAGCATCGACATGCACGATAACCTCATCGGGAGGCGGGTCGCAGGTATTGATTCTCCGGAGCGTATCTACTGTTTGGCGACCCTTGTCGAAGGCGGTAACGATTGCACTAACACCTTCGCCAGGCCGCTTCATCGATTCATTCCGTTGCCAAGATGGTGACGTAGAATTTGAGCCAGTTTCTGAGCTCCGTCGACATTTGGATGAAAAGTGTCGCGATAGAAAAGCTTATCGTAACCATCTAACGCCAACTGATTGGCCCAATCGAAGAAGTCGACTCCTCTAGATGTAGCAACATTTCGAAGTCTTTGATTGACGCGTTCGAAGTAAGAAGCGGACTCAGGGAAATGTCTACCTACTGGCAGTAGGCCCAGCATCACAATGCGGGTGTCCAACTTGGCCAATTCCGTCACCAGGCGGTCATAGTGCTCCCCGAGCAATTCGAGATCCATCAAGGGACGTCCCGGACGAGATCTCAACAAACTACTCCGCATTCGTTGCTTGAGGCTGTCAACCGCTGTTTGCTTCATCCGGCGCCAGGAACTTGAACTGAAATAGCAGCGCGGATCCATTGCTGAGTAGGACCGCCACGAGCGTGGTACCCACATGGGCCATGACCCATCCTGCAACATAGCGGGACGAATGATACTTTCCAAACTCCCTCGAAAGATAACTACCAATTCCGGCCGAATGCTTGCGATCAGCGGCAACCACTTGAAGTCTGTTTCGATTGTTCGTCCCTCACACGCAAGATTCCAGATCCACAGCGCCTCGGCGCATCGTTCTTTAACGTCGACGTTCATATATCCTGCGACGTTAAACTGAACGAATCGATCAAAACTGCCCGGGTCTACTGTTCGCAATCGCATGTGGTGAACGAGTGGCGATCCACCTACCCCATCGAGATCGGCGCGCAACTGCTTCACCAGTTCTGTTACATGACTCACACGCTCGGAGCCGACACCCTCCGTCAAGCTGTCTCCGAGGAATACCCAATTAACTGCTGAAGACCGTGATTGAGTCACTGGCTACATCCTTCCATTCAACCGGGCGATCACCATTTGGTGATCTCTCCAAAACGGGTACCACGACTTTGCTCGCCCCAACATTCGTCTGGCCGGTTCCAGCAAATGAACGCGCCACCATGCGGTAAATCCAGCACTCGAGGGATGTTCGCAACGCTCCCAATCCAGGATCTCAAAGCCATGAGACTTCAAAAGCATTCTTAGGCCAGCAGCTGAGAACACTGAAATATGGCCACACCACCGCAAATATGACCATTGACATCCTGCAATTCTCGCTGGGTGAGACTCGGCGTCTCCCGTAACGAGTAGGATCATTCCGTTGGGCTTTAGGTGTCGCTTAATCGACTCGATGAATTTGTGTGGATCTACAACGTGTTCGATTACATCGAGTGCCGAGATCAGATCCACCTCGTATGGGCAGGCGCAGGAATCCAGCGATCCAACATCAACTTGGAGATGCTTCCGTCTGGCTAACTCGGTACCTGCTTTACTCGGCTCCAACCCGCGTTTAGACCAGCTATCCGACAGAGTCGACAAAAAGTTGCCATCGCCACAACCGACATCAAGGATACTATTTCCAGAATCGTTCTTTTCGAGTGAGCGTTCGAGCCACTTATAGAATTCTTGAAAACGAGACGTAACTGCTTCGGAATCAAAATACAAAGCTGATAGTCGTTCGTAAGCTGCCATCACCACTTGTTCATGTTGACGCACATCTGTGGCCCACAAACAGCCGCACCTCGCACATCGAGACAACCTTAACTCCGGCAGATCCTTGCGCAGAACGTCATCCAGAAAAGGTTCGTCGAGTTCGTCGGTGGGAATGGCCAGGAACGGATTCGTTTCGTTGCTGCAGACGCGGCAGTTCATATCTCGCATCTAGACAAATGCCGCTTGAAACGACTGCGAAAGCGACTTGATGTCGAATTCCTGAATCAGTGCAGTTCTGGCTTTCGGGAACTGATCGTCGACGTCGTACTCTTCGCGGTGCCAGCTTTCAAGAAACGTGTCGAGCGCGATGGGATCGGTCGTCGACAGTCGTGGTTTCAAATCGTAGCGTTCCGCAACCTGAAATAACGCAGATTCAGATGGCGCGTGAAATAAGACTGTGTTTCCCGTCGCCAGATATTCGGGGAGTTTTGTCGGCAATGAATAACGCGCGATGCGCGAAGATGTTTTGCAGAAAGCCAGGGGAAGGTAAAGCAGATCCGCAGACTTCATGGCATTTAGACAATCAGAATGAGTCTGCCTCCCTAACAGACTGACGCATGGCAGAGCTGCCAATGGACCGCGGTGCTTTAGCGCGACCTCACCCAAGACAACGAAGTCTAGCGTTCGGCCACTGCGACAGTTGTAACGCTGAATCGCCTCAGCAAACGACATAACCGCATCAAACCGAAATTCATTTATGTCGCCTGCGAGTAGCACTTGCCTCTTATCAGTCGTCGCCGGTGCTGACTTCTGAATCCCATCCGTACTAATCCCGTTGTGTGCGACCTGCCACCTCTTGCCGTACACGTCCTCATAATGAGCAGCCATCTCTTTGGAGACTGCAAATCTTGCGTGGGCGCGATTGACTGCCTCGTGGAGCAAGCGTTGTCGTCGACGCGAGTAAGGAAGATGGTGCGATTCGTGATGGCCCTGCCAGTCGTCCATCACAAACAACACAAGATTCAGCTCCGAACAGCTCTTATGCACATTTACCGCAGCGGACAAGATCCATGGCGTCACAGGGATGACGAGCAAATTTCTAATCGAATGCTGCTTTACGATTCTCAGGAGCAATTGCACCGAACTTTTTGCGGCGTAGTACTGCTGCGATTTGAGAAGGGGATAGTAAGTTAGTGAGAGTTTGTTTGGGATGAAGCCTGGTCTGCGCGGTGAAGGCAGTTTCACACTCTGCCCCTTCTTCTTATGTTCTTCCGCCGCCAAGTGGCCCAAATGCGCGGTCCAAAGATCCTCATCCGGAAATCCGCTAAAGAGATTGAGGAGCGTTTCACCAAATCCGCTCGCGTAGCCAACGGGGTAATCGGCGATGACAAGTGTCCGGGCCGACATGATCGACTTAATGGCCGGGCACCCAACGAAGACACGAGAGAAATCCACGCGCTCGCCCTAACCATGCCCTTAACAAATCGGGTCGCAACCCGCGTCTGAGTCCCGCTATCTCACTCAAACACTGAACGAAAGCCCACAATGCGATGTGACCCAGAGCAACAACCCTACTCTTCCCCATCGTCGCAGTCAGGATTCCGAAACGCGAACGCATTGAAAGGTATTGATGGTAGTCGGTGGTTTCGCGACCGCTTGCCGCTTGATGATGCACGCAACGCGCTGACGGAATGTAGTAGACCTTCCAATTCCTGCTCAGGCGATAACCAAGATCCAAATCTTCGCCCGGTGAACTGCCAGTGAAGAAAGAAGCAAACCCGCCGGCAGAAACGAAAGCTTTGCGTCGAACAGCGCTAGCGCCTCCGCCAATCCATTCACAGGCAATCGGTGACTGCGCATTAACTGGAAAACCATTAGGCAGCGCCGCCCCAACCATCCGGCCCGGTCCGAGACCTTTTCTTCGTCCATGTATGACCACGCGATATAGGCGCCAAAGAAAAGTCGGAGATGCCATCGGTTGGTTTACGAGCCTTCCCATTGTTGCCGCAACTGAAGGATCGGACCAGATTGGTTTGAAAAGCTCCTCAGCCCATTCAGGTTCAACTTCTATATCGTCGTCTACGAGAAGCAAGTTATCGTAAGTCGCCCGTTCGATTGCAAAGTTGCGCTGCCGCGCGCAGTTGCGCTCCTGATAATGGAAGTAGCGAACCGTCATCCCGCGTTGACGCCAGGTAACGTCATTTACCAACGTCTGCGTCTCATCGTCATCTCCACAATGCACCACAATTACTTCCGTAACTGGTAGAGTCTGCCTGCTGAGGCTCTCCAAACAGAGCCTAAGCAATTCTGGCCTCCCTAAGGTTGCGATTATTACGGAGATTGGTTCTGGAGTTAGCTGAGTCACTCGTGGACCCGTTTAAACCAAAAGCTCGAGGGCTGGTCGCTGCTCCCGGGGGGCCACAACCCAGCCACCTCATCCGGGTGGTCCAGGGCGAGCCAATGATTCGACAGACAGATCGAAACACTGGAGTTGAACGCCAGGAAAGCTTCGAGCAGATACTGCTCATTCAATGCCAGACGCTTTTCAAGCAGCCATTCTGCCGGATAGTCATTGGGGAAAAAGATGTCGTGAACATGCACCCAGACTCCAGGTTTCAAGCTCGGCAGCACTTCAAGAAATAGATAACAAACATCACTACCAAACTTAACGGTGTGACTTGAGTCGATGAACAAAATGTCGTTTGCTTCAAGGTCTGCGAAAAACTCAATAGCAGTATCCTGAACCGAGCTCTTTATCAGTTCTGTCTCGGTGATGGAATCGGTCAGTCGCGGTTCGGGATTCGGCTCAATACACTTCAAACATCCGTCCCTTCCTTCAATTCGATTCCGTTGGATTGCCCGTTCGGCAATAGCCGTCGAATAGCCACCGCCCACCTCGACCACGCAATGTGGCTTCAAGTGCCGGATTAGCGCGTAATACGCGGCGGCGTCGTAGCCTCCGAAGAATCCATTCGCGAAATCGAACCTGTTTGAAAGCTCAATGAGTTCGCCACGATAACAGGACCCCAACTCGCGCAGCAGATCCGACTGCGCCTGCCAATTGAGGTTCACGGCCGGATACTCTCGACGCCGATCGAGTTTGTCTTTTGTAATCGCTCGGAAGTCGGGTAAGGGTTCGTAGTAGTGAATCGGCCGAATGTGGTAGCCCCATCGATCAAGTGTGTCGCGTTCGCTCTGCGCAAGAAAGAGCAAGTGCTGCGCTGCTCTAACTGGCATTGCTTTAAAGACACCTATCGCTGTGCGATTAAAAAGAGACTTCAACTGGCGAAACAATAATCAGCCACTCGCGTGATTTGTGGTGGCGCCGTCGCGGTTAGGCGCTGTTGAATACGCTTTGCACTATTTCGTGTGACAGGCGTGATGACCGGATCGCCGGACGAGCTGCGGCGGGTTCAATCAACGGACGTCGTAAACTCGTCTCATCCAGTCGGCGGTAAGACGCATACCTTCTTCCAGGCTGTACGAGTTCTTGTGATCCAGATCGCTCACCGATTTTGCTGTATCTACTCGCTTGAACTTAGTAGTCAATATCTCTGACTCACGACGAGTTACGAGCGCCGGATTTGCCCCTGTGACTTTGATTACGACTTCTGATAATTCTTCGATGCTGTGTAGATCCACTCCACCTATGTTGTAGGTTTCGCCGGCTTTGAAGTTGTCGGCAATGTTTGCCAATGTCCTTACGGTGTCTGCCAGGTAAGTTGAAGTTCGCGAATGACCACGAAACACGGTCCAGGGAAGTCCATGTAACGCACAATAAAGAAAACGGCAGTTCACCGACCGATAAGGACTGTAATACTCACCTGGCCCATACGTATTAAACAGTCGCACCACCACACTTTCAGTGCCATATTGCGCGGCTGAGTTTCGTACCTGCATCTCGTTAACCCACTTGGTCATCGCATAATCGTTTAGCTGCTTGATCTCGTACTCGTCCATGACGCGCTCGACCATTAGCTCGGGCCAGTCGCCGTAAACTTCCGACGATGAGAATTGAATCAATCTAAACTTCAAACGCTCTTGCAGCCGAATGACGTTCTTGGTTCCGATTCCATTAGTCTTCCAAAGAGTCTCGTAGAAGTCTTCGCCGTTCCACCGGCCGAACTCAGCCGCACAGTGGTAGACGTAATCGAAGGGCCCTGTGCGTTCGAACACGCGTTCAAGTTGACGAAACTCACTAACGTCACAGCGCGCGTAGAGAGGTGTTTCGACATCAGTACGAATACTAAATCCAATTTCGTCTGGTTGATGAGCAAGGTCGCATGAGACAACGTGGTGCCCCCTTTGACGCAGTTCTGAAATTAATCCTGACCCAACAGTCCCCAGACCGCCTGTTACTAATACTCGTCTTCGATTCATTGTGCGCAACTAACTGAAATGCGAAAGCCAAATCACCACATGTCCGGACTAATCATGTCCCTTGTCCCTAACCACGCATCACAACAGTCGCTTGCCGCCAATTGGCTGAACGTCGGCGTTGGCAGTTGGAGTTTCAGGTATATGCACAAAAGGAGTTGCCGTTAAACCGATGTTGCCATTCCATGTATCAAGACGTCTCCCGCCATAGACCGGCGTCTCAACTACCTGGAACTGAAAATATCGCGGTACAAAATCAATGAGATCCCTCGACATATCTCTCAGGTGAATCTCAACCTGGTAATATCCCGGTAGAAGAGGTAACGATTGAATCGTGAAACCAGCCTCGATCAATTGACCGGTGTGGATTGGAGGAAGAGAGGCGAAATCCTTGTAATCTAAACCGGCAAGCCGGTGAAGCTCGTTCGTAAAAAAAGCAATGTAAAGACTCGGGTCTCGAATCTCTGATTTAGCTCTAAACGTCACACATACTTTGCAAGGATCAAATGTTTTTAGGACTGAAGCAGCCGTGGGTGTGATTTCGAATCGCTCCAAAAGGAAGTTTTCTGTCTCTACAACTGAATCCGGAGCTTCTTCCGTTTGCGCAAGATAGGAATCTACTACTTCGTTAATCTGTCCCTGATGGGTAGCATCGCCGTGATTAAGCAGCAGACCCTTGGTACAAATGTTTCGCACGGCGGCCAGGTTGTGACTAACCAGTACGATCGTCTTTCCGTGCTGACGAATGTCGCGCATCTTGGAAAAGCACTTCTGCTGAAACTGTGCATCTCCGATAGCTAACACCTCATCAACTAACAGAATCTCGGTTTCCATGTGTGCGGCAACCGCGAAGGCGAGGCGCATGTACATGCCGCTTGAGTAGCGCTTTACCGGCGTATCAATGAATTTTTCGACTTCCGCAAAATCGACGATCTCATCGAACTTCCGATCGATCTCGACCTTGTGCATGCCGAGTATCGCGCCGTTCAGATAAATGTTTTCGCGGCCCGTTAATTCCGGGTGAAAACCTGTTCCGATTTCGAGTAGCGATCCGACACGGCCACTGACATCGGCATGTCCTCGCGTTGGTTTCGTGATGCGGGAAAGGATCTTGAGAAGCGTGCTCTT
>DATIBJ010000249.1:0-5335 GCA_035457565.1 Pyrinomonadaceae bacterium
AACGCCGACTGCCGCGCGAGTTGCTCGCGCAAACGAGTGTTATCGACGCGCAGACGCCGTTTGTCGGCGGCCTGGCGCACTCGCACGTCGAGTTCGGAAATCGTGTAGGGTTTCGTGAGGTAATCGTAAGCGCCGAGCTTCATCGCTTCGACGGCCGTTTCGACAGTCGCCTGCCCGGTCAGCATGATCACTTCAGGGGGGTTTGGGCGTTCATGAACGCGCCGCAACAACTCCATGCCGTCGATGCGCGGCATGTTGATGTCGCACAACAAGACGTCGACATTGCTTTCTTCAAGTTTTCGTAGCGCCGCTTCACCGTCCGGCGCTGCTTGAACTCTATAACCTAACCGCTCGAGTTCTTTTTGCAGAACGAGGCGAAGATTAGCCTCGTCTTCTGCGATCAGAATCCTTGCGTGCGATTGTTCGGTCAAACTCGGCTATTCTCCGTTTGTCGTCGCGGGAAGAGTGATTGTGAACGTCGTTCCGTATCCCACTGAAGATTGCACGTCTAGAGTGCCGCCGTGCTCGGTTAAGATACCATAACATACCGCGAGACCAAGGCCGGTACCGCGCCCAACTTCTTTTGTTGTAAAGAAAGGCTCAAAGATTTTTGGTAGGTTCTCAGTTGGGATGCCAATGCCCGTATCGATCACATCGACCACTACCGAATTCGTTTGATTACGCGCCGCAATCGTCAACGTCCCACGTTCGGGCATCGCATCCAGAGCGTTCGTTGCCAGCGCGATGATGGCTTGTTGTAATTGTCCAGGATCACCGGATACCGTCAACAGACCGTGGGCCACATCAACTCTAACTTCAACCGCGGCATTGCGCTTCTGATGAGATAACAGTCGCGCAGCCGATGAAATCACGTCACCGAGATCAACCCGAATATGCTCTGAAATTCGGGTCCGACTAAAGTCGAGCAAACCGTTGGTTATGGTCTTGCAGCGAAACGCTTCGCTACGAATAAGTCCGAGATACTCCTTAAGGTCAGAGACAGCGGGCGAACTCTCAAATGCCCCTTCCTCGACTCGGTTCTCCAACGCTTCAGCACACGCAGAAATCGTAGCCAGAGGATTGTTGATTTCATGAACGACGCCTGCTGCGAGCCGGCCCACCGCAGCAAGTTTCTCTGCCCGCGCTACCGCCTGATTAGCTTCTACTCGATCGGTGATCTCTTCACCAACAGTTATGACGTGAGTTACGTTACCGCTCGTGTCCGCCCACATTGGAATCTTGCTGATTAACCAGTGGCGCGTCGCCCCCTTGTTCGTCACTGTTTCCTGCTCGATTCGCTCGATCTCACCACTCTGAAATACGCGCTTAAACTCTCGTTCCAGCACTTCGCGTCGTTGTCGCGTCAACACTTCAAATATGTTCCTGCCGAGGGCCGAACGTCGTGGAATGCCGAGCTCTCCGAGTTCGCGGTTGCGGTTCCAGGCGACAACCTGGTAATTGCGATCAATCGCATATAGCGAGAGCGGTAGGCTGTCGATGATAGCTTCGATGAAACGTCGTTGAGATTCGATCTCGCCGGTCCGTTTCTCAACTTCCCTCGCCAGGCTTACTGAAGTCTCTTTCGCAGCCTGGTACAGCGAACAGATGTGTGCCGCAAGTGACGTTTGTTGCGCTGCCGCATCGATCAGACGTCGCTCAGATTCATTACATTCCTCACGGCGGTCGAAAGCAACGATTAATGCTCCCTTTGTGCGTCCGCCGAAACGCAACGGTGCGACATACTCAACTGTGTGGAGGTCATCTTTGATCAAGAACTCTGTGTTAGCTGTAAGCAGAGCAGCATTGATTGATTCCGCTGATGTAAGCCAATCCTGGAGCCTTTCAACGTTCAGGCGTGTTGAATCTTCTGCGCTGCCTTCTCGGTCAAACACGCACGCGGCGTTGTTGTCTTGTGCGATCGCTGCGTAGACAGCACACAACGAAGCGTTGGTTGCTTCGTAGGTTGATCCGGCAACACGACGCACGAGTTGATCCGGCTCGAGCGCACGGAGCAGACCGCGACCGATATCAGACAAGAAACTTAGTTCACGATTGCTGCCGATTAGTGCCCATTCACGTTGCGACGAGCGCAAGTGCAAACTAACGCGCGAAATCAGCTCACCCGGTGTGGAAGGTTTGACGATGTAATCGTCTGCTCCAGAAGAGAACGCTTGAACCTTCCGCTTCTCGTCGTCGGTGGCGGAAAGCACGAGCATTGGAAGTTTGCTCGTAGTCGGGCGCGCACGCAGGAGTTTGCACAGACCGAGACCGTCGATCCCCGACATGTCGATGTCGAGCACAACCAAATCACAGCGGACGCCGTTGAGCACACGAAGCGCTGACGACGGTTCGGCGGCCGTAACGGCACGGAATCCTCCCGTCTCGAACAGATCGCGTAGACGCTGTCGGCTGACTGGATCCTGATCGACGATTAAGAGAGTGGCCGTTTGATTTTCGGCGGGAGCTGCCATCCTTTCACAGACACCGGTACTATCCGCACGACACCGGTTAACTCCTGGGCGAGTTTCGAGGTTCGGGGTTTGCGCCCATTTCGATTGAAAGCGATACACGCTGCGATGTCAAGAATTGGTTTTTGAGCGTTAAGCTATTGCCATGCTCGCTGCCCCAAAGTGCTCGCTTATAATGCAAAAGAGGCCCGTTAGGGGCCTCTTTTCAGAACCTTGTCAGTTAGGACTGGCTCAATTCGCAGGCAGCGCGACAGCGTCATCGGCATTCGCCACGACGGAGACGGGAAGGTTTCGCTCAAGTCTGTGCGTGGACTTCTCGCGATACATCTCCTGATCTGCACTCATTAGCAACTGATCGAGCGTCTCGCCGTTTATGCCGAACGTTGCTGTTCCAAGGCTGATTCCCACCCGGGCGTGAAGGCCGCGGCCGACTGGCAGCGCAAATTGTGAAACGACGTTCTCGATTCGCATGCACAATTCCTCGACCTGAATTCCAACTAACTCCGGAACGAGGGCGACAAATTCGTCGCCTGCGTAACGCGCGAGAAAATCGTATTCGCGCAGTTGTTTCTGAATGATCGATGCGACCTCGCGCAGCATCTTGTCACCTATCTTGTGACCGTGGGTGTCGTTCACGTTCTTGAATTCATCGAGGTCAAGCATCACGACCTGGAACGTTCGATTCATGCGACGCGAGCGCGCCGCCTCTTCGTCGAACCGCAAAGCCAGGGAACGCGCGTTCGGCAATCCGGTGAGCGGATCAGTCAACGCGTGCGATTCAGCCTGGGCGTGCTGCATTGCATTCGCGAGTGCGTCTGATGCGAGGTGTGTTACGGTCTCAAGTAGACGCATGTGATCGTCTGTGTATTGTAGGAGCTCGGTCGAGTACACCGAGATCGCTCCAAGCAGCACGTCGTCCTTGAAAAGAGGCAGCGACGCCATTGCCGTGTAATTGAGTTCGCCATTTGTTTCTAAGTCTGTGAAATCGAGACTCGGGTGTAGCTGTTTGACAGGTATGCGATTCGAAAGCGCAAAGCCTGTGACGCCTTCCCCCGGAACAATGCATCGCGCATTTATCAGCTCGGCATTCTTTCCGACTACGTGACGCACCGTCGCGTGACCCTTACTTTCGTCGTAAAAGTAAACCGCACATGTATCAAAGGGCACGACGTGTCCAACTTTATCAACGAGTATTTCAAGCGTTTGCTCTACTTTCAGAGACGTTCCGAAAGTCCGGGCAATCTCGTACAGCGCATAGACCTCTCGATTCGCCTGTTTGATTACATCGTAAGCAATGCACGACCCTCGTTCACGAGTTTGCGTGAGGTCAATATCGCTGAGTTTTACGGGTTCAGTTGCTTTATCCCTCGCCGGCTGGTGCTCCAAACCTTTCGCGCGAATCTCCGCCTCAAAACGCGGCAGGTTTTTTAGAAACGCCTCCACTACGTTTGGATCAAAATGATTACCGGCTCCGCGCTGCAGCAACGCCGTCGCCTCTTCGGCTGTCATTCCGCGTCGAAAAGGTCGGTCTTCCCGAATCGAATCGAAGCAATCAATCACAGCAAGAATGCGCGCGGTAAGGGGTATCTCTTCGCCTTTGAGTTGATCGGGATAACCACGGCCATCCCACTGTTCGTGGTGATGACGAATGATTGGGATCACTGGATACGGAAAATTAACGCGGCTCAGAATCTGCGCGCCCACGACCGTATGAACCTTCATACGGTCAAATTCAGCCGGTGTCAGTCGTCCAGGTTTGTTGAGAATATGCGACGGCACAGCGAGCTTGCCGACGTCGTGTAACAACGCGCCTGCACTCAGAGCCGCAATGTCTTCGGGAGACAGGCCAAACACTTCACCCATGCCGGCTGCGTAAACCTGTATACGACGGACATGACAGTGTGTAGTTTGGTCCTTCGCGTCGATTGCGGTGGCCAATGCTTCAGCAGTTGCGAGGTGCAATTGACTAATGGCTTCGACTTCGCTGGCTTTACTCTGTAATCGTTTAGTCGCGCTGCGAAATATGAGATAGGTGACGAAGACGGAAAGAGCCGAAAGTACGAGATACGGAAGAACCTGCTTCAGAACTGTTGCGCAAATAATGGCTGCTGCGAGTGTGGTTACGAAGACACTCCATAAGACCCACAGCTGATTTGCTCGCCACGATGCGGTGAGGACTCGTCGCAGAGAGGTGGGTATCACCGCCACGCGGCTGCCTTTAGACGTCGGGAGTAAGTCCATGCAGTCTCCTGGGTGAACAACTATTTGGGGAGCTTCGAAGACCCAATTACGTCGCCAATACGAATGCCGGAGACGAGCTGGGAGCAACGCAGCTCATCTCCGGACAAATAGGGCAAGGGCAAGTGGCAATCGCTGTCAGCGACTACCTGCTGGGTGAGATTTCTGTAACGCTTCTTCGTCTTAACGACATTACCGCTTTTCAGAGAACTTTATGGCGGCTACGGACTCCGTGCGGAGAGCCCGTGAAGCTCGGAAGCTTCCAAGCCGCGCCTTTACATTCACAACTCGCATGCCGCAGTTCTGGGAAATGGGTCGGGCGAGAAAAGGCCGATTTTCCGAGGGTTTTAAATGGGCCTGGATTTCGCGGCGGCAAATTGACCTGTCACGCTGAACTGCTCCGGTCAGTTTGAAAATGTAATGCTTCTTACTGGGAGCGCAGGCGTCTCGCCTGCAGACGCGTCGTAAGACGCGCAGGTATCTTTCTGCCTTCGCCTTCAGTTGCAGGCGAGACGCCTGCGCTCCCAGTAAGTTAGACTCTGGTTTTCGGCAATCACAACTACGTGCTCTCTATTCGTAAACGGACGGCTTGAAAGAAAAAGAAATAACCGAATCAACGCACCCTGTTG
>DATIBJ010000250.1:0-6400 GCA_035457565.1 Pyrinomonadaceae bacterium
TGCCTTAATGGTGGAATCGAAAGTGAAAGTACATTCAGACGATAATGCAGGTCTTCGCGAAACAACTTCATTTCAACAAGTCGACCCAGATCGGTGTTACACGCTGCGATCACGCGCACATCTGCCACCGCCGAGCGGGACGATCCGAGCGGGCGGTACTCACCACTCTGCAAGAATCGCAGCAACTTCACCTGCGCGGCGGGCGACAATGTGTCAACCTCATCAAGAAACAACGTGCCACCCTCAGCTTCGGCGATTAGTCCTTTTTCGGCTGTCGACGCGTTTGTGTAAGCACCTTTCAGATGGCCGAAGAGTTCGTTTTCAAAGAGATCATCCGGCAGCGCGCCGCAGTTTACAGGAATAAAAGGTTTGGCTTTGCGCGCACTCTGGTAGTGAATAGCGCGAGCGAGAAGTTCTTTGCCGCTGCCCGTTTCGCCTGAGATAACGACGGCGGCTTTCGATTTCGCCAGCAGACCAACTTTGTGCATGGCCTGGCGAAACGGCGCACTATCACCAACAACGAGATCGCGTTCACCACTCTCTACATCCGAAGGAAGTTCTTTGAACAGGCGCGTCAGCCGGATCAACAACTCGGTTTCGTCGTAGGGGCAAACGAGAAACTCATCCACTTCCATTAGCGCCGGAGGAATCTCTCTGCGCTTGCCGTTTCTGCCACACAAAAGGGCGAATGTTTTAGCCGATATCCACGCCTTTTTGGCTGCCTCCAAACGCTTGTTCGTCCAATCGTCGATGAACAGCCGCGGCAAAATCAGGTCGGGCGTTAGTTTGTGTTCGATGTTTGGTATGTCGACAGATGTTTCGTGTATCGCGTCGAAAAGGCCCGCTTTTCGGAGTAACCTGCTGAGCGAACCACAGAGGTGCGAACACGGGGTGAAGCCGTTGGAATTGATGATTAACGCGTTTCGCAAGTGTGAGACCTCGAATTTTCGGAGAAGCCTTCAAATAAAATGGGCCTTCGTCCGGTTCGACACGTACATTGGCCCAATCGCACGTACGAACTCCCTCTTCTTCCTCTTGATCTTCTGGGCTGGCGAAGGGATGGCGAGGTTGCATTCCCTAGCGAGGTTTGTGCGTGTCGGGGAGTATAGGCTGATTGGTTGGAGTGGTCAAAGAAAATTTGTTTGAAGAATTTGTTACGAACAAAGGACTTCGTTATTCCTACCGCGAGACAGTGGATGAAACCTAAGAATGGCAACTGCGACGACGCTTGGAACCGCTAACCTCACGAAAACCTTGTTACTATGTGAAGCTTTAGGAACTCAATTCGGACTTTCAGCGCGTACGTTTTGGCTTAGCTACCTTTAACCCCATGAGAATCAATAAACTGGCATATACATCGCTACTAACACTTTTCGCACTTCTACTTTGCTCGCTCTCTGCAAAGGCCCAACGCGTCGTGCGAGTCACTGAACCCGACGCGATCAATCCCGCGGAAGTGTCGGTTGCGATCAGTCCAAAAAATCCCGATAACGTCATCGGCGCATCGTTTCAATCGGGCCGACCACCAAGAGCGCGTTCTGGTAGCTACACTTATCTCAGCATGGACGGTGGGAAGACCTGGAAGACAATTCAGACGTCTAACCCAGACAATCTTGTGCAGGGCGATGATGTGGTTGTATTCGGCGGCGACGGCACTGCTTATCACGCGCATCTTTCCTTTGACGGTATCCGGGTTCCGCGGCCGCCGCGCGCCGACAACGCAATTGCGATCAATACCTCGCACGATGGTGGACTGACCTGGTCCGATGCCGTTCCGACTGTCAGGCACATCAACACTGTAACGCCGTTCGAAGACAAGCCTGGAATCGTTGTCGACAACGCGCCGAACTCTCCAAACAAGGGACACGTCTACGTTGCCTGGACCAGATTCGATGTGTATGGCAGCAGCAATCCCGAGCACAAGTCGCACATTTATTTTTCTCGCTCAACAAACGGTGGTAAAACATTTTCACCACCGATCAGAATCTCCGATGCGCCTGGCGATTGCGTAGACAGCGACAATACGGTTGAGGGAGCCGTTCCCGCCGTCGGACCGAACGGCGAGGTTTATGTCATCTGGGCCGGACCGCTGGGTTTGGTTTTTGACAAGTCGACTGATGGCGGGCTCACCTTTGGTCAGGACCAAAAGATAAGCGACTTTCCCGGAGGCTGGGACTTTGGGGTCGAAGGACTCGCGCGTGCGAACGGCATGCCCAACACTGGTGTCGATTTAAGCAACGGTCCAAACAAAGGTACGCTCTATGTGAATTGGATCGATCATCGCAACGGGGACCCTGACGTGTTCGTGATGGCATCACGCGATGGCGGAAAAACCTGGACAGATCCTGTGCGGGTTAATGATGACGCATTTAAGAACGGGAAGGTTCAGTTCTTCACGTGGATGTCAGTGGATCCGGTTGATGGTTCAGTGAATATTGTCTTTTACGATCGACGCGATGGAAAAGGAACTGAGACAGGACTGACGATGGCCCGAAGTGTGGATGGTGGTCGGACGTTCGTGAACCACAAGATCGACGTGCCGTCGTTTGGATTCAACTCACCCATCTTCTTTGGAGATTACAGCGGAATATCAGCTTTTGACGGAAGAGTGATTCCAATTTTCATGCACTTTAATGAGAACAAGCGCTTAGCGGTTTCAGTTGCGCTGTTCCGCTTCAAACCGGGAACACAGGAAAAGATCAACTGATGTCCGATAAACTTTTTAGTTTGTCGTCGAGGTCCGTAGTGCGCGATGTAGCAGGAATTTGTCAACCAATGTCCGATACACGGACATTAGTTGATCCATTCCTGTTACATTGAACATTACGGACGTCAGCGACAAACTGAAGTTTATCGCACATTATCGCTCCCGTTCCGCCAGCTCTTCTCTTTCTTCTTTTAATCCAAACCGCAACGCATCAAACGCGGGCAAGCGACTGATGGCCGGCATTGGCGCGCTCCCCCTCACAGAAAACCAGATGATCTGATTCAACACTTCCGGATCGGCCATGTCGGCGCGGGCCAGATCCTGTTCTTCTGTGCGCTTCAGCCAGTAGGCAGTCGCTGCGTCACGAGCCGGTGGATTGAGCAGATTATCTAAAGCCACTAGCGGCAGGTGCGCGTGGTAAGGCGTCAAATCCGGTTGTGATTGGAAGATGCTTATTGGTGTGGCGGTGGCATCCAACTGATTCATCGGTGCGATGCCCAACAACAACTCAATCGTTCGTATCAAACTCACAGTTGTGTGGAATTCATGAACCAGCACACCGGGCCGGTTATAAGCACTGATTACGAACGCGACCGACCGATGCGCATCGATGTGATCTGGTCCATCCTGAGCGTCGTCTTCAACTACACAGATTGCCGTGTCTTTCCAATACGGACTCTTCGAGACCGTTTCCACCAGTAGTCCTAACGCGTAGTCGTTATCAGCCATGAAGAACTGTGGAGTCGGCTTTCGCGCGGCAAGGCCTTCCGTATGATCATTTGATAACCTCATGATTGAAAGATTTGGCAAACGATCGCCTCTCCCGGCCTCCAGATCAGCAACAAACCCGTGAAACTCCTTCAGCCATTCACCGATTCTCGAGTTCCCACGAAAATGCGGATCGCTGTGATCCATGCTGATGAGTGGATTGGCTGAAGACTCGCGTGCTGACCGATACGACTCGATGGTCATCGCATCCGGAGTATCCATGTCGAAGTTGCGATAGGAATTATTGAAATGTCCTTCTAAAGATTTCTTGGTCGCGAAAGTAGAAATGGTTGGGGAGAGATCAGGGTACGTCTTCGATCGGTTAGTTTTGACTGCGTTGACATCAGCCTCTGAAAGCGTCAACAAAAACTCGCCGTAATTGCGGTACGTGAGTCCCGCCCGAGCGGCCGCATCCCACAAGTAAAGCGTGCGAGGCTCGGCAACATCACGCGAGCCTTGCAGATACGGGACAAAACGCCGGATGTAGTTTGCGATCTCTTCGGCGCCCACCGTCGAATCAAATAACGGCGTCGCTCCGCGCACTGGTTCGTAATTCGGCAAACGGTTAAAGCCCTCGAAATCGTAACCTCGGCCGCGGCGACTGTAATTCCATCGATAAGCTTTATCCACATAGTCCGTTGAAAATGCAGCAGTGGACCAGTTATGTCCGTCAGGACTTGCTTCTGAATTCACAAAAAAGCGATCGAATAATCCAAAGCGCGTCGCCAGCGCGCGGTGGTTTGGAGCGATATCTTGACGCGTGCCGTCGGGTCGCGCGGCCGCGGCGCCATTCCCAAAGATCGCAAGCCTCGGATCTCCATCAGCAACAGTTCCGTCACCCGACCTGGTTACATCACCAAACACCTGGTCGTACGTGCGGTTCTCTTTAATGATGTAGATCACGTGTTTGATGGGCGATGTTCCTGGGAACAGACTTGCCTGCTTCTGCCCGAGCAAGCCGTTGTTACGCATGACTTGCTGTGTATAGCGCGCAAGTTCCTGATCTTCAGGCCGACGAATCGCGCTGATATTTCCCGTCACAACAGATAGAGCGTATTGCCCACCTGCGTTGACGCCGCGTCCCGTTCCCGCGGGAAATCGATCATTCGGCGTGTTTGGATAACGACCGGAGTTGTTTACGACGAGTGAAGAGCTCTCAACACCCGTACCCTTTCCATTTCCAACGAAGATCGTCTGATCAACCACCGCGACTGCAGAGGGGTAATAGCCGGTTGGCATAAACCCCAGCACCCGACTCATTTCGTCGCGTCTGCGATCGAGGTATGCAGGTTTTTCACTCGTCCCAGAGTTATCGAGTGATTTGGCAGACAGTGTAACGACTGCAATCGAATTGCTGTGTGCGTTAGCGACGAAGAGCAGCTCGCCTGTCTGATCGAGCGCGAGTCCTTCCGGACTGTTTCCTCCTAAAGAGTTCTCCGCAAGACGCACACTAATACGTTCGACTTCTCGATCGTAACGCGTGTCGATCATTGAGACACTGTCGTCGTCGGAGTTCACAACATACAAACGACTGTGAGTGCCGTCCCAAATCATCGCCGTCGGATGGCGACCGACCGGGATGTATGAAACCTTTGGATCACCGGCTAAAAGACTAACCGCCGCAATCGAACTTGTATTCCAGCACGAGACATAAACTTTCCACGTTGATTGGCGAGGCTGGTTTGCCAACGTTTCTCGGCTAATCGGCGGTGGGTGAGGCAGGGCTAACACCGCGTAAGGATAGCTGTATTGACTTGCCGCTCCTGGAGAAACTTGCCCGGTTAGCGGAATTCTTTCCAGGCGCCTCGAGCCGCGGAGATCATGAATGATTCCTAAGCTATCTGCGAGATTGTTGGCGACGAAGAGCGTGTTGCCATCCGGACTAATTGAAATGCCCGTTGGGTACACCGGCAAACGATCGCTGTTGTATCTCGGTGAATTGCTTGCTGTCGCAAATCCGCTGACATCGATGAAAGGAGCTTCAACTGTTGTGCCTGGACCGCTTGACGTAGGTGTGATCGGCATCTGAGCGTCAACGCGGAAAGTAAACACCCAAATCCTGTTTTCGAAACCGCCCGACACGTACAAAGGGAAGGTCCCATCAGCCGCGGGCTTCGGTCCAAACACGACACCGACGTTTACGCTCTGTGGCGAAGGAAAGTAAACATTCTGAATCACCGCGGGGACGGGTTTCGCATTCAGATCGATAACTGCCAGGGACTGCTGTCCACGATTGCCACTGGCATTGAATTGAACTCCGTAGCCGCTGTTAACGGCAATCAAGTAGCGACCTTTTCCGCCAGGCCCTGATTGATCGGGACTCCGTACGAAGTCGACGGTTAGCGCTCCTACTGCGGGAAGTTGAGTTGTAACATCTCTTACTAATGAGCCTGCAGGAGTGATCGGCCAAAGTCGATCGGTTGCGCCATCCTGTGTCTGCACTGTCCGGACGGGCAACAAGAGAAACGATCCGGCCAGGGTCGCAATGAGAAAAAGCGAAATGATAGCCGGACGTCGTTTGGGGAAGCGGAGCATTCGCGCGCGAAGTTTACTACACGACTTACTGAAGGATGAAGGATGAATACTCAGCATTCGGCTTTCATCCCTCATCCTTCATCCTTCATCCTTAATACGAACCCTGGCAGTTACGTCTTCTGCCAGGGCTTTGGTTGTGTCACCGGGAACCTGAGTGGGTGGTCAGGTTGTAGTTGGCGGGAATGCTCACTGAAGCTTCGTCGTTTCCTCCCGTGGAGCCCGCGACAGTGCGCATCTGACGCGAAGATAAGTCGCCGATGCTAAGACGAAGTTTCAGTCAGATTAAATGTTAATGAACTAGCTTCCAGGTGGGTCGAGAGTCAGTACCGGACGGGTAGCGTCGGGTCCACGTCCAGCTAAGCGGCAGTCGGATCAACAGGCGACCCGGCG
>DATIBJ010000251.1:0-30339 GCA_035457565.1 Pyrinomonadaceae bacterium
GACCCGACGCTACGGCGTTTCGGTACTGACTGTTTGCCACTACGGTGAGCAAAAAACCAAAAGGAGATACACGTGATGACCAGATGGCTCTTCTTAGCACTGACACTTTTGTTGACGGCAGTTCCGGTCGTAGCCCAAGACGGAAATGCAGATCGCGAAGCTGTTCGTCAGGCGGTGCTTGATTACGTCGAAGGGATCTACAACGTGCAGCCCGAGCGAATTGAACGCAGCGTTAGTCCGAATCTGGCCAAGTTGGGTTTCTATCGCCCGCCCACTGAGACCACGTACCGTCCGGGAAGCAAGATGGCGTTTGAGCAACTAGTCAACATTGCCAAGAACTTCAACAAGGACGGAAAGCTGCCGAAAGACGCTCCTAAAGACATCGTGATCTACGACGTGTTGGACCAAACAGCGACGGTGAAGCTAACTGCCGACTGGGGCACTGACTACATGCACCTCGCCAAAGTTGATGGCAAGTGGATGATCGTCAACGTGCTTTGGCAGAGTCATCCGCCGAAGAAATGATGGACTGGAGTTAGGTCTTTGGCCTTGGGCCTTACGTCTTTGGTCTTTGACCCAGTCCGAAGGCCAAAGGCCAAAGACGAAAGACTCAACAAGGGGATTACAGTGGAAGCACTTCTGCAGGACATTCGGTACGCCATACGGACCCTCTTCAAGCGCCCATGGTTCGCGGTGATCGCGATTACGACTTTGGCGCTTGGCATCGGTGCGAACACCGCGATCTTCACGCTTGTTAACGCTGTCATGCTAAAGACGCTGCCGGTTAACAAGCCCGAGGAGCTCGTACTTTTCTCGGACGCTACTAATGAGGGCACGTCGATTGACGATGCTCCCAGAACGGGCAGATGGAGGCGCTTCTCCTACGCATCCTATGAATACTTCCGCAGACATAATCAGTCGTTCCAAGACATAACTGCAATCCGCAGCGGTGACAGCCGTCTCAGCGTTCGCAAAACTGGCGCACAAAGTGGAGAACCCGCGCAAAGAGCAGCTGCACAACTCGTCTCGGGTAATTACTTTTCCGTGCTTGGTGTGAGTGCAATGCGTGGCCGTACCCTGGCACCAGAAGACGATGTTCGAAGTGCGCCGCCTACTGCCGTTATCAGCTACAAGTATTGGCAGGAACAGTTAAATGGTGATGCAGAGATCGTCGGTAAAGATTTTGTTCTCAACGGTACTAAGTTCACCGTGGTCGGTGTGATGCCCGCTGAGTTTTTCGGTGAGCGGATGAGGCGTCCGCCAGATTTCTGGGTGCCGTTGTCGTTCCAACCGCCGATTGAGTTACGTGACTCATTTCTTGAAACCCCGCAGGCGTACTGGTTGATGCTGATGGGCCGTTTGAAGAACGATGTGTCGATACCACAAGCCCAAGCGACTATTAATCTGGCATTGCAGCAGTTCTTAACGGAACAGGCTGGCACGCAGCTCAGCGATGATCATCGTCGCAGTATTCAGGGAACGTACGTGGAGCTTGTTTCCGGGGCTGGAGGAATTTCAGGATTACGGACTCGCTACTCTACGCCGCTTCGTATGCTGATGGCGATGGTTGCGCTTGTTCTTCTGATCGCTTGCGCAAACGTCGGTAGTTTGTTGTTGTCGCGCGCTACTTCGCGGAATGCTGAAATCTCGCTCCGCATGGCACTAGGTGCGTCACGTGTCAGAATCGTACGACAACTGCTCACCGAGAGTTTTTTGCTTGCAGTGTTTGGTGGCTTGCTTGGCGTAGCGCTCTCAATTTGGGGCGTAATGTTGTTGGTACGTCTCGTTGCGAGAGAGGCGCCACTTGATACGAAGCCTGACCTGATAGTGTTGGGATTCACTGGAGCCGTCTCGATCATTTCCGGCCTTCTCTTCGGTCTCATACCAGCAATTCGTGCGAGCAAGACGGATTTAGCTTCAGCTATGAAGGAGAAAGCCCGGACCGGCAGCGGCCGCCTGCGCCTCAATCTCTCATCGTCACTCGTAGTGCTCCAGGTCAGTCTTTCAATGATCCTACTAACCGGCGCAGGGTTGTTCGCCGGCAGCTTATTGCAATTACAGCGAGAGAACCTTGGCTTCGATCGTAATAACGTCCTCGTCGTCGACATCGATCCTCGTCTGGCGGGTTACAAACCGAAGGAACTCCCCTCGCTCTATCAGCGACTACTTGATCGCTTAAATGCCGTTCCTAACGTTCGTTCCGCAACGATGGCCACATACCCACCGTTCGGAGGCTCAAGTCGGACCAGTAGCATTAAGGTTCCCGGGTTTACGGCCACAACGGATGAAAACCTGCTGATTGAGGATACTCTCACGTCACCGCATTACGCTCAGACGTTGGGGATGCCGTTACTTCAGGGGCGAGAGATAGGACCACAGGATACAACTGCCTCACACCGTATCGCTGTCGTCAATCAAAGCTTTATCAATCGCTATTTTCAAGATCAAAACCCGATCGGGCGAACATTCAGTTTCGACGACATCGAACAACAAAGTGGACCAATTGAAATAGTCGGTGTCATCGGCGACGTTAAATCGGCCGATCCAAGGGAGTCGCCACGCCCCACTGTCTACCGTCCGATACTGCAGATCGAGGATCCATCCGCATATGCGGTCACGATTCATGTCCGCACACAAGGTGACGCTTCAGCTCTGGCGCCGAGTGTGCGGCAGGCGATTAATGAGATCGATAGTACGCTACCAATCTTCGAAGTTACGACGCTCGACGATAGCTTCAATAGGAATCTGAGACAAGAACACCTCATCACACAGCTCGTGAGTTTCTTCGGCGGCCTGGCGCTGCTGCTCGCCTCGATTGGTTTGTACGGTCTCATGGCTCACGCCGTAACTCGCCGAACGAACGAAATTGGAATTCGCGTCGCGCTGGGAGCACAGCGTAGAACGGTCGCGTGGTTGGTGCTGCGCGAAAGCCTCCTGTTGGTACTCGCTGGGCTTGTACTAGGCGTTCCCGCCGCGATCTTTGCGGCGCGACTGATTTCGTCGCAACTATTTGGAGTAACTCCCACAGATGTCACCACGCTGATTGGTGCGGGTTTGGTGTTGACAGTTGTGGCCCTCGTGGCGGCCTGCGTACCGGCTCGACGTGCAATGAAAGTCGATCCGTTAGTGGCTTTGAGATACGAGTAGAGAAACAGGACCAATAGGCCCTAAAGGAATTCAGCTCATGGAACGGTTATTCAGAGAGGTTGGTTATGCGACCAGGAGCTTGCTGAAACGGCCAGCCTTTACCGTTGTCGTCGTTCTCACCCTTGCTGTTGGTATTGGTGCGAATACGGCTGTCTTCAGCGTAGTGAATGCGATCCTGCTTCGACATCTTCCGTTTCGTAACCCAGAAAAACTGGTCACTTTATGGGAGCGAAATCCAGCCCGTGGTTATGAGCAGAATCCGCCCGCGGCAGGGAATTACGTTGACTGGCGTGATCAGAATCGAGTGTTTGCTGGAATGGCAGCTTATGCGGCATCACGACAGTTCAATGTGTCACTAGGTGATCAGGCAGAACGTTACGCCGGAGCTGCAGTTTCGGCCTCGCTGTTTGAAGTCCTGGGAGTCGACGCTCTCAAAGGGCGCGTATTTACCACCGCTGACGAGACGCCCGGCAACAATCAGGTGGTCCTTATTAGTTACAACTTCTGGCAGACGCGACTGTCTGGCGTTCCGGATCCAGATGGCAAGACGATCACGCTCGACGGCAAAACTTACACGATAGTCGGTGTAATGCCGGAGGGCTTTCAATTTCCCGGCGGGACGGGAACCGTACTTCGCATCTTTACGCCCGCCGCTGCTGAACTTTGGATCCCTCTAACTCTCGATGCCAGGGAGCTTCAGCAGAGATCGAGTCATTATCTAAATGTAATAGCCCGTCTGAAACCAGGCACAACGGTAGCGCAAGCGACGTCCGAGATGGATGGAATTCAGCAGCGGATCGAACAACTTTACCCAACGTCTTTTGTCGGCTCTAACGTTAAGGTTGTGCCGCTTAACGAGCAGGTTGTAGGAACTATTCGACGGCCGGTCCTAATTCTCTGGGGCGCAGTTGGTTTCGTGCTGCTAATCGCGTGTGCCAATGTCGCCAACTTAATGCTGGTCCGTTCAACCTCACGGAGACGCGAGATCGCAGTACGAACAGCACTCGGCGCGACCCAATCGCGCATCATTCGCCAACTGCTTACAGAAAGCTTACTTCTCTCCCTGGCAGGAGGAACTGCTGGCATTCTCCTGGCCATCTGGTTCGTTCGGGCATTCGCTACTATTGTGCCGCAGACTTTTCCTCGTCACGAAGAAATTGCTGTCAATAACGCTGTCCTAATTTTTACTCTCGTGACTTCCGTTCTCACGGGCTTGCTGTTTGGTCTTGCACCAGCGTTGCAGTCAATCAAAGTTGATTTGACAAAGGTGTTGAAAGCCGGCGGCCGATCCGTAGCTGAGGGAAGCCGGACTTACCGGTTCCGAAATCTATTGGTCACCGCACAGTTGTCGCTCACCCTCATGTTGTTGATTGGAGCGGCACTGATGATCCAAAGCTTTGTTCGACTTGGAAATGTTCGCCCTGGCTTTAACACGGATCGCCTATTGACGATGGAAGTCGCCTTACCAATCAACAATTATCCACAGCCCCGACGACCCGCATTGTTTCAGCAACTTATCGAGCGGACGAAGGCACTTCCCGGTGTGGAGTCAGTGGCTGCTGCAAAGCATCTGCCACTGAGTGGCGACAACATGAACTTCGCGTTTGACGTCGAAAAGCGTCCGTTCCCTGAAGGGAAATCGCCTGGCGCCGATTGTCGCATTGTTACTAGCGATTACTTCACAGCGCTGGAGATTCCGCTCATTAAAGGACGGTCCTTTAATAATGGAGATGTACTTGACTCTCCCCACGTCCTTTTAATCAACGAAGCGATGGCTCGCACTTTCTTCCCGAACGAAGATCCTTTGGGGCAGCGTTTGGTGCTGGGCATAAATGGTTATACGGGACAGATTGTCGGCATCGTAGGCGACGTAAAACATGTTGCTCTCGATGCCCAGACCAACCATGAAGTCTACGTTCCGTACGCACAAGCGCCGTTTTCGATCGATATGACTCTGATTGCGAAAACGAGAAATGATCCTCTGCAAATTGTTGGCGCAGTGCGGAATGAAATCAAGGTTTTAGATCCGCAAGTTGCCGTCGGCAAGGTTAGAACGATGGACACGATCACCAAAGAATCGATTGCTGATGCTCGTTTTCGAACGCTGCTGTTGACGATGTTTGGCTTGGTTGCATTGGCCCTTGCAGCAGTCGGTGTTTACGGAGTGATCTCGTATTCCGTTACGCAGCGAACGCATGAAATTGGCATTCGACTGGCGCTCGGTGCACAGGTAGGAGACGTTCGTAATCTCGTTATGAAGAGCGGACTGAGACTGACCGTTGTCGGGGCCGCGATTGGACTCGCGGGCGCCTTCGCGTTAACGCGATTAATGAGCAGTCTTTTGTTTGGTTTGGAACCGACAGACACGCGCACGTTCATAAGCGTCCCGATTCTACTGGTCCTCGTGGCGTTGATGGCTTGTTACATTCCGGCGCGGCGCGCGACGAGAGTCGATCCACTGGTGGCGCTGAGGTACGAATGACAACAACGACAGGACCTACGCCCTATATGAGTTATCTAACGGAGAAATAGGCGATGAAACTGTTAGCGCAAGATCTTCGCTATGGCGCGCGCATGTTACTGAAGCATCCGGGCTTCAGCTTGATTGCCGTCATCACACTTGCCCTGGCTATAGGCGCTAACACCGCGATCTTTTCGGTAATAAACGGAGTCTTGTTGCGGCCTTTGCCCTTCAAGGATTCGGAACGTTTAGTAATGGTGTGGAACATGGGTGCGGAAGCGGCCGGCGGGGATCGCACTCCGCTTGCCGTTGCCGATCTGGTCGACTGGCGCACGCAAAATCACACGTTTGAAAATGTAGGGGCATTCCAACCTGGACTTTTCAACTACAGAGGCGGGGATGTTCCGGAACAAGTGCGCGGTGCGAGCGTCACTTCAAACTTCCTGCCCTTGCTCGGAGTTAATCTTCAACTTGGCCGCGGTTTCGAGCCCAACGATGAACAGATCGGTGCACCGCGTGTTGCGTTGATCAGCGACAATTTCTGGCGCACCAGGTTCAATGCAGATCCCCAACTGATCGGTCGGGCAATAAATCTCAACGGCGTGAGCACAACGATAGTTGGTGTGATGCCGGCAAACTTCAGGTTTCCGGACAGCAAGACGCAGGTTTGGCGAGCAATCCAGCTTGGTCAGCCAACGAGGCGAGGGCCTTATTTCCTGCAAGGATTGGCGCGGTTGAAACTCGACGCCAACCTGACGAAAGCGCGCATTGACACGCAGAGTATTAAATCGACTTTCGAAGGCGGCAACCTGAATTTCAACATACTTCCCGTCAATGATTTTCTTGTTGGTGATATTCGCCCAAGTCTGATTGCGCTGCTGGTTGCGGTAACTCTTGTGCTGCTTATTGCGGCTGTGAACGTCGCAAATCTGACCCTCGTTCACGCAGCTTCGCGTTCCAAAGAAATTTCGATTCGTGCGGCACTCGGTGCAAGTCGGATGCGCATTGTTAGACGGCTTCTCACGGAGAGTTTGTTGTTGTCTGTCGCGGGCGGGGTCGTGGGAATCCTGTTGGCTTTTTGGGGAGTCTCGCTGCTCGTGAAGCTGGCGCCTGAAAACTTACCTCGGCTCGACGAAATTCGGATTGACGGATGGGTGCTTGGTTGGACCGCTTTGCTCACCCTCTTGACCGCTGTCGTTTTTGGGTTAGCTCCAGCATTGCAAAGTTCCCGGTTGAACCTAAATGAGACGCTGAGAGACGGATCGCGCTCGACAGAAGGAATAAAAGGACGAAGCGGTCGTAACGCCCTGGTGGTAATTGAGCTTGCTCTGGCTGTGCTGCTGCTGACGGGCGCGGGACTCTTAATGAAGAGTCTGTGGCGATTGCAACACGTCGACATCGGAATAAATCCCGACAAAGTCTTAACGATGCAGCTTGCTTTGCGCGGTCAACGTTATCAAGAAGAGACGCAAGTTCGGGATTTCAGCGAACGTTTCCTCAACCAGGCAAAATCGGTTCCCGGTGTCAACGTGGCGGCGTTAAGCAATAGCTTGCCGCCTGACGAGACAGAATTCTCAAGCGGCTTCACTATCGAAGGACAGATTCATCCAGCAAGTAGCGAACCTCAGATCGCCTACTTCACTCGAGTCAGCCCTGATTACTTTCAAGTGCTCGGCATACCGTTGCTCAGTGGTCGTTCATTCTCTGATGCCGATTCGGTGACCGCCCCACCGGTGGCACTCGTCAACGAGACTTTAAGACGCCGGTTCTTCCCGAATGAAGATCCCGTCGGCAAGAAAATCAATCTCGGAAGTGACGTGGAACCAAATTGGACGCAGATCGTCGGCGTGGTTGGCAATGTCAAATACAACGGCATGGCCGAAGAAGTTCAACCGGCGATCTACCAACCGATTACACAGCAGGCTGCGTGGGGAATATGGCTGATCATTAAGAGCGATGTGAGCGATTCCTTAAGTTTGACCAACTCCATACGCAACCAGCTCCGGAACATCGATCCTGATTTACCTATAACGCAGATTTACACAATGGACCAACGCCTGTCTGTTGCGACTGCACAACCTCGTTTTCGCACGAGCCTGATTGCGTTGTTTGCAGCGGTTGCGCTGATTCTCGCGTGCGTTGGGATATACGGGGTCGTCTCATATTCGGTTACGCAACGAACTCATGAAATTGGAATCAGAATGGCGATTGGTGCGCAAACTGGTCACGTACTCCGCATGGTGATCAGGCAGGCGTTAATTCTTGTAATCATCGGCGTCACTTTAGGAGTGACTGCGTCGCTCACGTTAACGAGTTTGCTGTCGAAGTTGCTTTTCGGTGTAACGCCCACCGATCCGACAACTTTCGTTTGCACTGCCGTCGTCCTTGGGTTGACTGCGCTTGTTGCTTCGTACTTACCAGCGCGAAGAGCAGCGAAGGTGGATCCGTTGGAGGCGCTGAAATACGAATGAACACATTGCCGATGGCCGATTGCCGATTGTTGATTGGAATCATCAACGACCGTGAACTATTCAATCCAGGACTCGCACTCGGTACGCATAAAAACAAATCGGCAATCGGCAATCGGCAATGATCTCAATCGGCATTGGAAATGAATTTATGGACAACTTGATTCGCGACATTCGTTATGCGACGCGCGCACTAGCCAAGCGGCCAGGCTTCACGGCGATCGTTCTGCTCACTCTCGGCCTGGGCATTGGCGCGAGCACAGTGATCTTCAGCGTCGTCAACAGCGTAGTACTCCGAAATCTTCCGTATCGACAGCCAGACAGGATCGTCGCGATTCAAGAACTGAGTGAGAAGGGAACGCGAGTCCAGGTAACGTCTGCAAACTTTCTCGACTGGCGCGCCCAGAACACGGTGTTCGAACACCTCGCCGCAATTCGAGAAGGCACGTCAAACCTCGCGCTTTCTGATAGCGCTGAACGAATTGACATAGCTCAAACGTCAGCGAATTTCTTTGAAGTATTCGGTGTTGTTGCCGCACATGGACGTCTGTTCATTGCCGCCGACGAACAGGCAGGACATGAGCCGATTGTCGTTCTCAGTCATGCACTCTGGCAGAGCAAGTTTGGTGGAGATCCCGGAGTTGTCGGTAAACCAATCGGGCTTGACGGTAGAAACTACTCCGTAGTTGGTGTTGCGCCTCCTGGGTTTCAGTATCCCGCCAAAACTGAAGCATGGTTACCGCCACTCAAACTTGTTCCTGAGTTGTTTCCGGATCAAGACGTGACGCAAACACGTGGCATGGGCTACCTCTCTGCCGTCGCATTGTTGAAACCCGGCGCGTCGTTACCTCAAGCCGCCGCCGAAATGGAAACGATTACGGCACGCTTACGTCAGCAGTTTCCTGAATCCAACAACAATCGTTTTAATAAAGTTGTCTCACTCCATCGACACCTGATCGGCGAAACAGACACGATGCTTTGGTTACTGTTGGGCGCGGTTACGTTTGTGCTGCTAATCGCTTGTGCAAACGTCGCCAATCTTTTGCTCGCCAACGCTACTTCCCGCCAAAAGGAAATCGCTATTCGCACCGCTCTTGGAGCTTCGCGACTCAGAGTAGTACGACAACTCTTTACTGAGAGTGCTCTTTTGGCCCTCGCCGGAGGAGCAGTGGGCTTGTTGCTATCTGTTTGGGGCGTACCGCTGATCACTCGATTACTGCCGCGTGAGTTTCCGCGCCTCAATGAAATCCAAATGGATTGGCGAGTGCTTGGCTTCACGCTCGCTGCGTCAGCATTCACCGGATTTCTGTTTGGACTCGCGCCCGCATTCCACATTACTAAGTTCGGGGTGCAGGACGCGATGAAAGAGAGCAGTCATGGTGCAGGTGGTAGCGTTCATCGAAGTCGCCTGCGTCACGCGTTGATCGTTGCGGAGGTTGCACTGTCGGTCGTGTTGCTTGCTGGGGCAGGATTGCTCTTTCGCAGTTTTATGCAACTGCAATCAGTAAATGCAGGATTTACTCCTGAGCAAGTATTGACTGCACGGTTGTCGCCATCCGGTGAAAAGTTCCGAACGGATACCGATACCGACTACATCAACTACTACAACAAAGTGCTACAGCGGATTGCCAGTGTCCCGGGCGTTCGAGAGGCCGGAGCAATAAACACGCTGCCGCTCCAAAAGGGTCCAACACTCAGATTCCGGATCGAAGGCCGATCTCCTCTCCCAATCGACAAATGGCCGCCTGCAAACTACCGCAGCGTTAGTCCGAATTATTTTCATGTGATGAACATCCCGTTGTTGCAAGGCCGACCATTCATGGACCGCGATAACGAGCAGGCGCCTACGGTCTTGTTGGTCAACCAGTCTCTGGCCCAACAAAATTTCGGCGGCGAGAACGTGGTTGGGAAACGAATCAATTTCGGAAGAACCGACGGTAATCAGCAACCCATTTGGCTGGAGATTGTCGGAGTCGTCGCGGATGTGAAGAACCTGGATCTGAAAGAACGGCCGGAGCCGGAAGTTTATTTCTCAACCCAGCAGAGTCCGTTTGCAGCGATGTCGATTGTGATCAGATCGACGGTTGAACCAAACAGCCTGGCAGCGGCGGTCCGTCAGGCTGTTAATGAAGTCGATAAAACGGTGCCGGTTGCTGATATCGAAACAATGGATCGCATCGTCACAGAATCTGTGATGCAGCCCAGATTCAACATGGTCCTACTCGGATTATTCAGTGCGATTGCGCTTGTACTGTCTGCCGCCGGAATCTACGGCGTCACGTCTTACACCGTTTCACAACGTACCCACGAACTCGGAATCCGTCTTGCGCTGGGAGCACAACTGCGCGACGTGCTGCGTTTGATTCTGAAGCAAGGGCTGACAGTGATTCTAGTGGGCCTGGCGATTGGCCTGGTTGCCGCGCTCGCTCTGACCCGTTTGCTGAGAAGTTTGTTGTTCGGAGTGACCGCAACTGACCCGTTAACGTTTGTGGCGATTGCATTGCTTCTTTCGATCGTTGCGTTAGTTGCCTGTTATGTACCGGCGCGAAGAGCGACTAAGGTCGATCCGTTGGTGGCCTTGAGATACGAATGAAATCAATTGCCGATTGCCGACTGCCGATTTGTTTTTGTAGTAGTTGCGAGTTCTAGATGAATGAAGTCACTGTCACGATGCTTCCAATCAACAAATCGGCAATCGGCAATCGGCAATGAGTTGAGGGGTTGTTATGAATCGATTATTTCAAGACCTACGTTACGCCATTCGCACAATGGTGAAGAAGCCCGGCTTTACCTTTACCGCAATCGCCACGCTCGCGCTTGGAATTGGAGCGAGCACCGCAATCTTCACCGTGGTTGATGCCGCGTTGCTGCGAGGCTTGCCTTATCGCTCACCAGGGCAGCTCTATCACCTCTGGGAACGACGGCCGCAACAGGAGTTTCCGCAGCGCGAGTTTTCATATCCAGATTACCTGGATTACCAACAGAACAGCTCGCTCGAACTCGCTGCCTACTCCGGCGGTGGCGGAGTTATGACCGGGCGCGGCGAACCCGAACGCGTCAATGCTCCCGCAGTCACAGCGAATTTCTTTTCCGTCCTTGGTGTCGATCCTGTTATTGGCAGGACATTTCAAGCTGGAGAAGACGTGCCCGGATCAGCGCAGGTCGCTGTTCTCACACACGGAATGTGGCAGAGCAAGTTCGGAGGAGACGCGGGAATTCAGGGCCAGACGATCACGATCAACGGTCAGAACGTCACGGTCATCGGCGTGCTGCCACCTAGTTTTCAATTTGCTTTGAGGACAGCTGATCTATTTCTTACTTATCAACCGAGCGAAGGGCAGAGAACGCGGCGCTTCCAGCACGGAACCAATCTGATCGGGCGACTTAAGCCAGGCGTGACTCCGGACCAAGCGCTCAGTGAACTGAGCGGCATAGCAAAACGGATCGAACAAGAACACAACCAGTCTCATGCATCAACAACCGTCCGGATGGTTCCTCTCCAGGAACAGGTTGTAGGCGACGTGAAACCGATATTGTTCGTTTTGCTTGGTGCCGTTGCTTTCGTGTTGCTGATCGCGTGTGCCAACGTCGCCAGTTTGCTTCTTACCCGTTCGTTGTCACGAAACAAAGAGGTTGCGATCCGCTCGGCGCTTGGCGCAAGTCGCTGGCGCGTCGTCCGGCAGATGCTGACCGAATCGATCTTGTTGTCACTTGCCGGCGGTCTTGCCGGGTTGTTCATCGCAAACTTCGGCATCAACGCACTTGTCGCTGTGTTGCCTGAGCGACAACTCAACGCACTGCCGTTCCTCAAATCACTTACGATCGATTTTCGCATTCTCGGTTTCTCGTTCGCACTCTCAGCCGTTACGGGCATCGTTTTTGGTCTGGTTCCTGCTCTGCAATCCTCGAAGTTGGATTTGAATGAGACGTTAAAAGAGGGCGGGAGATTGTCGATCGGTGGTGTTCGGCAGCGGCTCAGGAGCGCGTTCGTTATTTCCGAGATCGCGTTGGCCGTCGTGTTACTCGTCGGTGCCGGCCTGATGATGAAGAGCCTGCTTCGATTACTACAGGCCAACATCGGGTTCAATCCAGAAAACGTTCTGACGATGATGGTCGCAGTCCCGCCGGCGCAATACACGGAAGGACAGGCCCAGCTAAACGTTCATCAACAGATGGTCGAAAAGATCCAAACACTTCCCGGTGTTGTTGGAGTCGGTGCCATTGATGTTTTGCCACTGCAAGGCGGAAACACGACTCGCTTCTACGTCGACGGAGACCCGATACCAGCACCTGGACAGGCGATTGAAGCGAATGTTCGTGTTGTAGACGATAGCTATTTTTCTACGCTCGGTGTGCCTGTGCTCGCTGGCCGAATGTTCGATACTCGCGACAAGAACGGTGCGCCCACCGTTGTAATCATCGGCAAGACGGTCGCAGACAGAGTTTTTGCCGGAAGAGATCCAATTGGCCGCCGTCTCAAGTACGCCAGCTTTGATGGGCCCGGCGACGTGGTTATCGGAGTCGTAGGCGACGTAAAGATCGCGGGCATCGATGAAGCGACGAAACCGGTTCTCTATTATCCGTTTAGGCAAAACCCTTCGATAGGAACAAACATCGTCGTTCGCACGAACGGAGATGTGGCAAGTATGGCGGCTGCACTCAGAAATGAAATTCGTTCTGTGGAGCCAGCGGTCGCAATCTTCAACGTGCGCGCTATGGAGGAAATCATCAGCACGTCGCCCGCCGCGTTCATGCGACGTTTCCCGGGTTTACTAATAAGCACATTTGCCGCTGTCGCGCTTTTGCTGGCATCCATCGGAATCTACGGAGTGGTTTCATACTCCGTCAGTCAGCAGAGTCACTACATCGGAGTGCGCATGGCTCTCGGCGCGCAGGCGTCTGACATTCTTAAGCTCGTCTTAAAACAAGGACTTGTTCTCGCGTTAGCCGGCGTCGGAATTGGAGTGGTCGCTTCTTTCTTCCTGATGCGGCTTTTGCGGAATTTGCTTTTTGAGGTGCAAGTCACCGATCCGTCGATCTTTGTGCTCGGTGTGGTGGCGCTGTTCAGTGTGGCGTTGTTGGCATGCTATGTCCCAGCGCGTCGCGCAACCAAGGTCGATCCGTTGGTAGCGCTGAGATACGAGTGAATTCATTGCCGATTGCCGATTTGTTGATTGGCATTCGTGATCGCGACCGCAAAACTAAGTTTAAGACCTGCACATGAAAAGAACTAAAAATCGGCAATCGGCAATCGGCAATCGGCAATGATTTAAGGAGTTGTTAGTTATGCATCGAATACTCCAAGACATACGGTACGCGTCACGGATCCTGATCAAGAACTCTGTGTTCACGGTGGTTGCTGTGATCTCCCTCGCGCTTGGTATCGGTGCGAACACTGCTGTGTTCAGTGTTATCAATTCCGTTCTCTTGAAGTCGTTGCCATTTAAGGATCCGGAAAGTCTGGTTCTGGTCTGGGGTGATTCCGGAAATCATGATCGATTGAAAGGTCGCAATCAACTGTCAGCGACGGACGCCGCCGATTTTCGCAAACAGTCAACCTCTTTCGAAGACTTATCGATCTACACCAGTTGGAATCCAATCATGTCGGGCGACTCAGAGGCGGAGAGAGTTCCAGCTATTCAAGTTGGCGACGGTTTCTTCAAAGTCATGCGAGGCACTCCTCTGCTTGGACGGGTTTTTGTGCCTGAGGAACAAGAGGAAGGAAAAGATTTTGTGATCGTGCTGGGCCACGCATTGTGGCAGCGCCGCTATAACAGTGATCCAAGCATTGTTGGAAAGGCAGTCTTATTAAACAGCCGGCCTTACACGGTCGTCGGTGTCATGGGGCCAGACTTTCATCCGCTCCCCGCGAGTTTGGTTTTCCCTCAAGGCCAATTCTATCGACCTATCGCCGAACCCATTAACGATGAAGAGCGTAGCTCACGACACGTGCGCGCCATTGCGCGTCTTAAACCTGGAGTGACAGTCGACCAGGCGCGCGCTGAAGTGAAGGTGATCGCCCAGCGGTTGGAACAGGAACACCCGAAAACAAATAACGGTCAGGGCGCTACGGTCGTATCCATAACTGCAGATACGGTAGGCGGTTTCAAGCGTACGTTGTGGCTGGTTTTTGGAGCCGTCGTTTTTGTTCTGCTGGTGGCTTGTGCGAACGTTGCGAATCTCTTACTCGCTCGAGCAACCGCGCGGCACAAAGAAATTACCATTCGTGCCGCAATTGGTGCAGGTCGAAGCCAACTGATACGACAGCTCCTGACCGAAAGTCTGATGCTGGCCCTCCTGGGCGGCGCACTCGGATTGTTCTTCGCTACATGGGGGACGAGGGTAATCGAATCAGTTGCTTCACGAATCGACCCCGTTTTTCAAAACATCTCGATCGACATAACTACGCTCGTGTTCACGCTCATCACTTCAGTGGTGACGGGGCTGGTTTTTGGACTAGCTCCGGCATTGCAGCTTTCGAAGCCAAATCTTGCGGGGTGGCTAAAAGAAGGGCGAGCCTCGAGCGGCTCAGCAACTCGCAATCGTCTTCGTGGAACGCTGGTAGTCGCCGAAGTGGCGATGACGCTCGTGCTGCTCGTATGTGCTGGCTTGCTCATCCGCACTGTGATGCGGCTGCGAAATGTTGACACCGGATTCAACGCAAGCAACGTCCTCACGATGAACATTGGATTGCCGGGAATCAAATACCCCAAAGCTGAAAACGTTGTGTCCTTCTACAAACAGGCGACTGATCGAATCGCCGCTCTGCCTGGCGTGACAGCAGCTGGTGTAACGAGTGTTCTGCCGCTGAGCGAAAACTTCGATGGACGCGGATTGGCGATCGAGGATCATCCGAAGCCCGAAGGTGAAGAGATAAGCGTCGATTTGTACGTGGTGACACCAGGATATCTGCAGGCAATGGAGATCCCTCTCCGACGGGGACGGGCAATCTCGGATCAAGATATTGCCGACTCTGCGAAGGTGGCCTTAATCAATCAAACAATGGCTGACGAGCTATGGCCCAACCAGGATGCGATCGGACGTCGCATCAAGTTTCCTGGGAACGACAAGAATCCTCAACCCTGGAGGACGATCGTCGGAATCGTTAGTAACGTTTCGCAATATTCGTTGGATAAGAAACCTCCAATGCAGATTTATCTGCCTCACAGCCAGTTTCCGACTTCTTTCAACAACATCGTCGTTAAGACTCAAAACGATCCCAACAGCATGCTTGCGGCAATTCGTCGGGAGATTTTGGCAGTTGATAAAGACCAGGCGGTCTACAACGTAGTGACTCTGGAACAGCTGCACAGCGATTCAATCTCTTTAAGACGTTTGTTCATGCTGCTGCTGATCTTCTTTGCGGTCCTCACACTTACGCTCGCAGCTGTGGGGATCTACGGAGTTATGTCATACGCCGTAACGCAGCGTACTCAGGAGATTGGAATTCGAATGGCACTTGGGGCACGCACAGGCGACGTCTTGGCGCTGGTTGTTAAAGGGGGAATCGCTCTGGCACTTGCTGGTGTAGGTATTGGACTGATCACGGCGCTCGCTCTGACGCGTTTGATGGAGTCTATGCTCTTCGGCGTAGCACCAACGGACGTGTTGACCTTTGTAATCGGCTCATTGGGATTAGTCGCGGTGGCCGCGCTTGCCTGTTACATCCCAGCGCGTCGCGCAACGAAAGTCGATCCGTTGGTGGCGCTGAGATACGAATGATGACATTGCCGATTGCCGATTGGGATAGTCATCACAACTGAGTGGTTTGAAATCAGGAGGAAAGGGAAAGCCAACTTCATCACAACAAAGCTGGTTTGAAATCAGGAGGAAGGGGAAAGCCAACTTCAATTAACGAGTCGCCAATTGGCAATCGGCAATCACAACATGGAAACACTACTTAAAGACCTGAGATACGGCATTAGAAGTTTGCTGAAACACCCGGGGTTCGCCTCCGTCGCTGTGCTTTCGATTGCCCTGGGGATCGGTGTTAACACGACCATATTCAGTTTCGTTAACGCAGCTCTATTTCGTCCCCTACCTTTTCCTGAGTCAGACCAACTCGTGCGACTGTGGGACGGCAATTCGGCTTCCTATCCTGACTACGTCGCATATCGCGATGACAGCAAAGTGTTCTCCGGCCTTGTCGCGTACGCGCAAAGACCAATGAGCCTGAACGTCAATGGTGAGTCTGAACGTATTTACGGTGAGATCGTTACCGGCAATTACTTCGACGTCCTGAAGGTTAAGCCGGCAATTGGACGCGGTTTTCTGCAGGAAGAAGATCGTACACCCGCCACTCATCCCGTTGTCGTTTTGAGCAGTGCACTTTGGCGGCGGCAATTCAACTCTGATCCGGCGATCCTCGGGAAAGGGATCAAGCTCAACAATTATTCCTTCACTGTAATTGGCGTCATGCCAGAGAAATTTGTCGGGGCCACGCTAATTTCCCCACCTGATGTCTGGGTGCCGATGATGATGGAACCCGTCGTTGATCCAGGCTCTCGCTCTCTTACTTCACCCGACGAAGGCTGGCTCATGATGTTGGGGCGCTTGAAACCCGACGCCAAACTCGCGGGAGCACAGGCAGCAGTTGCGACAATCGCCAGCAGACTTCATCAAGCACGGCGTGAACGTAATTCCGAGCCGGAGCAGATGGACCGCCGGGTTGTCGCAGTTGTGGAAGCGCGCGGACTGATGGTTCCTCCAGAAGGCCGTGTACCGGTCTTGCTCGCTATCACAATCGTGATGGCTGTTGTCGCGTTAGTTCTGCTGGTGGCCTGCGCGAATGTTGCAAACATGCTCCTGGCTCGCGCTGTCGCCAGGCGCAAAGAGATCGCTGTCCGGCTCGCGCTTGGCGCAGGACGTTGGAGAATCATCAGGCAGATGCTGACCGAAAGCGTGCTCCTATCTCTTATAGGAGGCGCCGGCGGTCTGTTATTGGCTGGCTGGAGTACCAATCTGCTCGCGACCCTCCTGCCGCAGTCATTTCCGGGAAACTCAATCGCACCAGATGTGAGTCTTGATTCGAGGGTATTCCTTTACACATTCCTTCTGTCAGCTATAACCGGTGTGATCTTCGGACTTGCACCGGCGTTGCAGACTTCAAAACCCGACGTAGTAGCCACACTAAAAGACCAAGCGGTGACATTTGGCAGAGGTCGCACGAGATTCACGCTGCGCAATTTACTGGTCGTCACACAAGTTGCCATTTCGATGCTTCTGCTCGTGGGTGCCGGACTCTTCCTCAGAAACTTACGCAACACGCAACACCCTGAACCTGGTTTTGTGACTGATAACGGCTTGATGATGTCATTCGACCTTGGCCTCGCTCGTTATGACAAAGCGCGCGGACAGATTTTTGAAGAGCAATTGCTGCAACGAGTGCGCTCACTGCCTCAAATACAAGCTGCGTCTCTCGCGGAGTTTGTACCCCTTACTGAGACTGGCAACCTGACGCCTCTCTACGTTGAGGGAGAGCCGACGCCAGATCGATTTGATGACGACTCGCTGCTTTCAAATAACACCGTCGGTCTGGACTACTTCAGAACCATGGGCATTCCGTTTGTGAAGGGACGCGATTTCAATGCAAGCGATACTGCCTCTAGCCCTGACGTAATTATTGTGAATGAGACGCTGGCGCGACGCCTTGCGCCTGACGGCAACGCGGTCGGCAAAAGGATTCGCATGGATTCTAAGGGAAGATACCTCGAAGTCGTCGGGGTTGTGCGTGACATCAAATATCGGCAGTTGTCCGAGAAGCCGCCTTTATTTGGCTATCTTCCGCTCAGTCAACGTTATCGTTCATCAATGACGCTGCACGTGCGCACAACTTCCGATCCAGTGGCTGCAATAAATCAACTGCGGGCAGAAATAAACGTCCTCGACTCCGATCTTCCTCTGACAGGCGTCAAGACAATGCAAGAACACATGCGTCTACCATTAGCGCCGGCAAAGCTGCTCGCACTGCTTTCGAGCACGTTCGGCATTTTGGCGTTGTTACTCGCATCGATCGGGCTGTACGGGGTTATGGCGTACCTGGTTAGCAGCCGGACGCGCGAGATTGGTATCCGAATGGCGCTGGGCGCGCAAACAAGCGGCGTGCGCAGACTTGTAATTGTTCAGGGTATGAGGCTCGCACTCACCGGTGTCGCTGTTGGTATCGTTGCCGCCTTCGCGTTGACGAGAGTGCTGAACGGCGTCTTGTACGGAGTGAGTGCAACCGATCCGTTCACGTTTGCCGGTGTGGTTGTGTTGTTAGCAAGCGTTGCATTGTTGGCTTGTCTCGTTCCAGCGTGGCGCGCAACAAAAGTAGATCCGTTGGTTGCGTTGCGGTACGAATGAATAAAGACGAAAGGCCAAAAGCCGAAGAAGATGAAAAAAGACCTCCATCACAGCATACGGAGTTTGATCCGTAATCCCGGCTTCACGGCAGTTGCCGTCATTACGCTGATGCTCGCTATCGGTGTGAATACGACGATCTTCAGTGTTGTGAATGCAGTGTTGCTGAAAGCATTGCCATTTCAACAGCCGGAGCAACTCGTATCGGTTCAGAAAGTCGCGGAACCGGGCGCATTCCCAGCCATCGCCGGTTATCAGTATCTCGCTTGGAAAGATCGGACCACTTCTTTCGACGACCTCGCCGCTTTCACTGACAACAACTTCAACCTCACGGGCGCAGGCGAACCTGAGCGCATTTCGTGCGCGCAAGTGAGCGCCAGTCTCTTCACGACGCTCAGAGTGCAACCTCTGCGCGGTCGCTTCTTCATGCCTGAAGAGGACAAGCCCGGCGCGAACGTCGCGATTGTCAGCGAACGCTTTTGGCAGCACCGCTACGCGCGCGACGAAGCAATTCTGCAAAGCACTCTAACGCTCGACAACAAGCCTTATTTGATCGTCGGCGTGTTGCCCGCCAGTTTTCGTTTTCCGGGTGAGTTCGATGTTTGGCTTCCCATAGCTTTGGATCCTGTCAAAGAAACTAAAGGCGACTTCTTTTCTCTGGTCGAAGTTGTGGGCCGTGTCAAACCAGGAGTGACTAATATCGGCGCGCAATCTGAACTGAGCATGATCGCTCGACAAGCCTCAGAGCAGGTCAACGAACCGTCGGCGGTTGGTCCAGTTGAAGTGGTACCACTCCAGCGGCAACTCGTTTCCGGCGTTCGCTTGACCGTGTTGATCCTGTGGGGCGCCGTCGGACTGGTGATGTTGCTCGCGTGTGTCAACGTCGCGAGCCTAATGATCTCGCGCACACTCTCGCGCCGGCGTGAAATGGCGGTGCGGACTGCGGTCGGCGCACGACGGTGGCAATTGGTACGCCAACTGCTCACCGAGAGCGTTGTACTTGGCATCGCCGGTGGTGTGTTGGGCCTGCTTGTTGCGGTATGGGGCACTCGAGCAATCGGCAGTCTGGTTCCCAAGGGTTTCACCACCTCTGTTTACGATCTCAATAGCATCCCACTCGATTGGCGCGTGTTTGTATTCACGTTCGCGCTTTCGGTTCTCACTGGAATCGTGTTCGGGTTAGCGCCGGCGTTGACTGCCTCAAAGGTAGATCTAATCAACGCGCTGCGAAACAACCGCCCGTGCGGTTTGATGAGTTTTGGACTGCGCAGCTTACGCGGCTGGCTCGTTGTCGTCGAACTCGCGCTCGCAGTTGTGCTGATGCTCGGCGCCGGCCTGCTGGTGCGAAGCTTCAACAAATTGATGACGGTCGATCTCGGCTTCGATCGTGAAAACGTGTTGACGTTTCGAATTAGCCTGCCGCGCTCAAAATATCCCAAGCCCTCCCAAACGGACGCTTTTTATAAAGACTTATTGCGGCGCCTCAACGCGTTGCCGGGAGTACAAACCGCCGGAACGATCAACCACTCACCGCTCGAGGGCCACGGAATGATTGCTTTTGTGGGCATTGAAGGACACGCGCCACTCGATCGAAAGAAAGATCCGGCAATCGGGGTCGGCGTGGTCGACGGCGAGTACTTCAAGACGTTGAGGATACCGCTACTCGCCGGTCGTCAATACGATGCGCGCGATGGAGCAGATGGGCAAAAGGTGGCGATCGTAAACGAGGCGTTTGCGAAATGGTTTTTGTCCGGCGGTGATCCACTCGGAAAAAGAGTTGCTTTCGGTTGTGAGGAGTCTGAAGGTTTCTGCCGCACGATCGTCGGAGTTGTCGGGAACATTCGACAGGAGAGCATCACCGACGAAGCTATACCGGAGATGTACGTGCCGTTCGCGCAGATGCCAATGAACGGCTCGACGGTCATGGTTCGCACTTCAGCGGATCCAACCGCTCTCGTTGGAGCCGTGCGCAACGAAGTGCTGGCGATCGATAAAGACCAGCCCGTTTCCGACGTCAAAACACTCGCGCAACGTGTAGACGAGGTGGTCGCTGTTTCGCGTTCGTTGATGCTGCTGTTTACGGCGTTTGCATTGCTCGCGCTGATTTTAGGTGCAGTGGGAATTTACGGAGTTGTTTCTTACTCCGTCACTCAGCGAACACACGAGATCGGAATACGCATGGCGTTAGGCGCGCGCGCTACCGACGTTTTGAAATTGATCATGGGTAACGGGATCGCATTGGCATTGATAGGGATTGCAATGGGCGTTGGTGGTGCCGTTGCCGTGACTCGATTCCTGAAAGCAATGCTTTTCGGGGTGACTCCGACTGACATTCTTACGTTCGTAGCAGTCTCGTCCTTGTTATTTGCAGTGAGTCTAATCGCGTCGTTAATCCCAGCGCGTCGCGCAACGAAGGTCGATCCTTTGGTGGCGCTCCGATACGAGTGAGGGTTCTGCGGACGAGAAGAAAAACATTGGTCATTTGAGATTTGATATTTGTCATTTGAGATTTTGAGCTTTGCGACTTGAGAGACCTAAATCTCAAATCTCAATTCTCAAATGACAAATGACGATGATTCGAATTGACCAAAGACCAAAGGCCGAAAACCAAAGGTCAAAGACCAAAGCGGGCAAACCGATAGCCCGACGCAGGCATGATGATACGTCAGACACTTCAAGACACTAAGTACGCGTTGCGGATGCTGGGTAAGAATCCAGGTTTCGCCGCCGTGGTCGTACTCACGCTTGCACTGGGTATCGGAGCCAATGCGGCAATCTTCTCACTGACGGACAAAGTATTGCTTCAGAGTCTCCCGGTCCAAAAGCCCGAGGACCTTGTCCTGTTATCGACCTACGATCCAAAGGATGGACCAGAGGGCGGCGACGATTCTTTCTCTTATCCGATGTATCAGGATCTGCGCGATCAGAACGAGGTTTTTAGCGGCGTCATTGCCCACGGTGGAGCGCAGATGAATGTGACTTACGGTGATCAAAGCGTTCGCGTAAATGGCGAACTCGTAAGTGGAAACTTCTTCCAAACACTCGGCGTGAGCCCCTGGGTTGGCCGGCTATTTACACAGGAGGACGACCGTATCCCGGGTGCTCACCCGGTGGCTGTCTTGAGTTACGCATTTTGGCAGAGTCGTTTTAACAAAGACTTATCGCTAATCGGCAAAACAATTCTTATCAACGAATATCCCGTCACGGTCATTGGTGTTACTCCTGCGGGATTTTATGGGGACACTTTGGTCAACAACCCTGACGTGCGCGTTCCTTTAATGATGACTCCCATCTTCAATCCGCAGCCGCCCACGCGATTAACGAGGCGCTCGCATCAGTGGATGTATGTAATGGCCCGTCGCAAGGAAGGGGTTAGTGCTGCTCAAGCGCAAGCATCGCTAGATGTTCTTTATAGACGAATTCGCGAATCTGAAGCGCAGAGTCGATCGCTGAGCGGAACCAATCTCGAAAAGTACATGACTCGGCGAATTAACCTGTCGCCGGGCGCACAGGGCTTTCAACATCTTCAGGCTGACTTTCGCAAGTCTTTGTATCTGCTCTTTGCCGCCACGTGTGTGATTCTTCTGATTCTTTGCGCCAACCTCGCGAACCTCATGCTCGCGCGGACCACTGTGCGAAGTCAGGAAATTGCTGTTCGCCTGGCGCTGGGCGCGGGAAGGCTTCGATTGCTGCGCCAGTGGTTAACTGAGGGATTGGTGCTGTCATTGATTGGAGCCCTGGCGGGTATCTTCATCGCGTTTTGGATTCGCGCCGGATTGCTCGCATTCGTGCCCAGGGATGTGCGTGAGAATCTCCAATCCACCGCTCAATGGCGGCTGTATGGCTTCATTGCGCTGACTGCGATTGTCATTGGAGTTGGTTTCAGTTTGGCTCCTGCAATACAGGCGGCGCGACAGGTTGTGAATCCTTCGTTCGCTGCTGAGTCGAGAAGTTTCACCTCCGCAGGAAAACTCCTGAGTCTCAGAAGCGCACTCATCCTGGTTCAGATTGCCCTGTCCCTCCCCCTGTTGGTGAGTGCGGGGTTGTTGATTCGCACGCTGCAAAACCTTCGCGCGATCGACACTGGCTTCGACAAGAATAACGTGCTGCTGGCATCGATCAATCCTTCGCTCAGCGGGTATTCGCCTGAGAAGTCGCAAGTCTTCTATGACGAGTTACTTACGCGAACACGTTCACTGCCGGGAGTTACTGCGGTGAGTCTTGCGTCTGACTCGCCAATCTCCGGCGGTTGGGATCGTGTGGGCCTTGTGATTGAAGGATACACACCTAAAGAAGGCGAAAGAACCTCTTCGGATGTTACCTGGATTTCGACAGACTATTTCAAGTCGTTAGGTATTTCATTCCTTCTCGGTCGCGACTTTACAGATCTAGACAAGCGGGGAGGTCCGAAAGTCGCCATCGTTAATGAAAAAATGGCCCGTCACTTTTTCGGAACGACCGACGTGATTGGAAAGCATATCGGCCTCGAGAAGACACCGGATGTCACAATTGTGGGCGTGGTTAAAGACGCTACATACACCAATCTCCGCGAGAACATTCGTCGTCATTTCTACCTACCCACGTCGCAAGAAGAGCGCCTGGCGAATCTGACCCTGCACATCAAGACCGCAGGAGACTCGAAACCCGTCGGAGCGGCGTTACGCAGCGAAGTGAAGTCAATCGATCCACATCTACCACTGTACGACGTGAAGACTCTCGCTGACGAGATCAATCAGTCGCTTATTCCGGAACGAATGGTGACGTGGCTGACCTCCGGCTTTGGACTAGTTGCAACGCTGCTCACTGCGCTTGGGTTGTATGGCGTGTTGACGTTCTCAGTGGCCCGCCGAACCCGTGAAATCGGAATTCGCGTGGCTCTGGGCGCCCAGCGACGCGATGTAATGAAGTTGATAGTCACTCAAGGGTTGCTGATTGTCGCGTTGGGGATCGTGTTGGGTCTGGTCGCGTCGTATGGACTGTCGAAGGTGATCGCAACTTTGCTGTTCGGAGTCAGTCCAACAAATGCGGCGACATTGATTGCCGTGACAATCGGACTGTTCGTGATCAGTTTGTTGGCTTGTTATCTCCCGGCGCGACGGGCAACGAAAGTCAATCCGCTGGTGGCGTTGAGATACGAATGAGGACATTGAAGATTGAAGATTGAAAATTGTTGATTGGCGTCCCTCGAGGAGAGTTTGAATTTCAATCAACAATCAATAATCAAAAATCAAAAATGATCCAGGGGAATTTGATACATGCACACCTTTCTAAATGACATCCGCTTCGCATTCCGCATGCTGCTGAAAAAACCGTTGTTCACATTCGTCGTGATCCTTACGCTCGCCCTGGGCATCGGAGCCAATACGGCGATCTTTAGTGTCGTCAACGCAGTGTTGTTGCGCTCGCTTCCTTACCACAAAGCAGACCGACTCCTCATGCTCTTAACCACTACGCCGAGTGGTGACGACGATGGCCTTTCCATTGCCGAGCTCGACGACTACCGCGCGGGAATGCAGTCAGTTGAGAGCATCGTCGGTATGCAGTCGCAAAGTGTGAACGTTACTGGCACAGATCGTCCCGATCGTATTCGTGGCTCATTCGTATCGTCGAATTACTTCGAGTTCTTCAATCTCAAACCAATAATCGGCCGCACATTTCTAGCCGGTGAAGACAAACAAGGCGCGGAGAAACTCGTCGTTGTGAACGAAAAGATGTGGCGCGAGCGATTGAACGGCGATCCGGATCTTGAAGGAAAGAAAGTTATTCTCAACAACGAGCCTTACACCGTCATAGGCGTCGTTACCTCAACCTTCAAGCAACCGCTCGATCCCGATGTCGAAGCATGGATGCCTTTGGCTTACTATCCGGCCAACAACGGCCAACGAGATTCACGCTTCTTGTTTGCCATGGCCCACTTGAAACCGGGTGTAGATCTCCGGCAAGCAAGCGCGGAAGCCTCAACGATTTCTGCACAAATGGCTGCGGCTTACCCAAAAGAAAACACCGGACGCGGAACAAAGGTTCAGTTCTATCGCGAGATGATGGTTCGCGATATTCGACCGATGCTCTTGTTGTTGTTCGCGGCAGTGGCGGTGATCCTGCTGATCGCATGTGCGAATCTTGCGAATCTGCTATTGGCTCGTGGCCTTGCACGGCAAAGAGAGATTGCCGTGCGTGCCGCGATGGGCGCGACACGATGGCGTCTTGCGCGACAGCTGCTTACCGAAACTAGTTTGCTGAGTTTGATGGGCGGGATCGCAGGTGTGCTGTTGGCGTACTGGGGACTTCGTGCACTCCTGAAGCTGCCGCAGAACTTCGTCAATGTTGAGGATGCAAAACTTGAATGGCCAGTGCTGCTGTTTGCCGTGGCCGTGTCAGTGGTGACTGGTTGGTTATTCGGGCTGGCCCCGGCGTTACAGCTGGCACGTCCAAAGCTTCAATCGTTCTTACAGGAGGGTACGCGAGGCGGCGGCGAAGGCGCTCGTTGGAATCGAGTGCGCGGCGGGTTTGTTGTGTTCCAGGTTGCGCTCTCGTTGCTGTTGTTGGTCAACGCTGGGTTGTTGATTAGAAGCTTCAACAGACTTCTCGATGTCGGAACCGGTTTTCAGCCACAGCAACTACTGAGTCTTGAATATCGCTTGCCACGAAATAAGTACAGCAAGGAAGACGTGCAGTGGAATTTTCATAAGCAAGTTACGGAACGAATCCGACAGATTCCAGGCGTTGAATCCGTTGCACTCGTTCGCGGACTTCCGTTCAGCGGAAATGGCGGAACGGTCCGCGTGATCTTCCCCGATCGCGAGTTACCGGTGAAGGGAAATGAACCGGAGGTGATGTTCAATACCGTAACGCCCAACTACTTCGAAACGATGGGCATTCCTTTCCTGCGTGGGCGAACCTTCAGCGATCAGGATCAAGCGAACGCTCCGACAGCAGTTGTGATTAGCCAAACAATGGCGAACCGATTCTGGCCCAATCAGGACGCACTGGGAAAACAAGTCAAATTTGTTGAGGACGAGTCGATCGGCACCGTAGTAGGGGTCGTCGGAGATACGAAGCAGTATTGGATTGACGAAGAGCAACGGCCACAAGTCTATGTTCCGTATAGTCAGAATCCAGGCATCTTCGCGACGGTTGTCATGCGAACGTCAGTTGAACCACTCAGTCTTTCCGAGCAAGTTCGTCAAGCGATATGGAGCGTGGATAGGGATCAGCCGATGTGGAAGATCCGCACGGTGGAGTTCCTAGTTACCAGGAGCGTGGCAAATCGAAAGTTTTTGATGGCGTTGATGAGTATCTTCGCCGCAATCGCGCTGTTGCTGACGACGATCGGGCTCTACGGCGTCATCAGCTACCTCGTGAATCAACGTACTCAGGAGATAGGAATCCGCATGGCTGTGGGGGCCCAGGTTGGTCACATTCTGCGGATGGTCCTGAAACAGGGAATGTCGTTTGTGGCGATCGGAATTGCGTTAGGCTTAGCCGCGTCGTGGCTCCTTACCAGGCTCATCCAAACGCTGTTATTCCAGGTTAGTGCCACAGATCCGTTTACTTTCGCTGCCATCTCCACATTGCTTGTCATAGTGGCATTCGTTGCGTGTTATCTGCCGGCGCGACGTGCGACGAAAGTCGATCCGCTGGTTGCGCTTCGATACGAATGAGAACATTGAAGATTTTTGATTTTAGATTGGCGTCCTCAGAAGGGCCTCTTCTTTCAATCAAAAATCTAAAATCTAAAATCAAAAATGATTAAAGATTTTCGTCACGGAATCCGGAGCCTCTTGAAGCATCGCGGCTTTACCGCGGTCGCTGTCATCACGCTCGGCCTAGGGATCGGCGCGAGCACTCTGATGTTCAGTGTAGTGAACGCGGTGTTGCTGAGACCGCTGCCTTATCCAAACCCGGACCGTCTGGTCTCACTCTCACAAAGTTCTCTTGAGGAGCCCGACCTCGCAGTCTCTTATCCGGACTTTCTAGATTGGCGATCTCAAAACTCCGTGTTCGAAGACATGGCCGCGCGATTGCCAACCGGCGGTGTGATCCAAGGCGCGAATGAGCCTGAAAGAGTTATCGGCCGACTCGTTACCCCGAGTTTCTTTTCGACTCTTGGCGTGCAACCGCTTTTTGGCCGCTCGTTCACTGAAGCCGAAAACACTCCGGGCGCGGCGCCGGTCATGGTGATCAGTCATGGTCTGTGGCAACGACAATTCGGCGGGTCTCGTGATGTCATCGGAAAACCGATTACTTACAACGGTGCAGTGTGGACGGTGATCGGCGTACTCCAGCCGTCGTTCGATTTTTACGGACGCACAAATATCAACAACGATATCTTCACACCGCTAGGTCTACTCGGTAACCAAGACTTCATGCGGGATCGGAATTCACACGCCGTACGCGTGACGGCGCGACTGAAGCCTGACGTTAGCATTGAACGCGCTCGCTCAGAACTGAATGCGATTGCCGGACGACTCGCCAATCAGTATCCCTCATCGAACACCGGCATTGGGGTAACAACTCGATCGTTCCTGGACGATTATGTTGGCGACTTTCGTTACGCGTTGCGAGTGATCTTCGCCGCAGTTGGTTTCATGCTGCTAATCGCGTGCGCCAACGTTGCCAATCTGATGTTGGCACGCGCCACGAGTCGGAGTCGCGAGATTGCTCTGAGACTGGCGCTTGGCGCGTCTCGTTGGCGGATAACTCAGCAATTGATGATCGAAAGTTTGATCCTTGCGGTTGTCGGAGGCGTTTTTGGAGTCTTGCTGGCGACGTGGGGAATTAGCTTGCTCTCAAAGATCGATACGGGAGAGTTGTCACGGTTAGACGAGGTCAGTATCGACGGTCGCGTTTTCCTATTCACTTTTCTCGTTACTCTCATCGTCGGCTCCCTCGCAGGTTTGCTCCCAACGCTTCAGAACTCCCGTTTCGGATTGAATGAGGTGTTCAAAACAGGAGATCGTTCGTCCGCGTCCTCGGGCGGCAGACTACGTCGAAGTTTAGTCGCGGCAGAAGTTGCTGTGGCGCTTTTATTGTTAGTTGGCGCGGGTCTCACGTTACGCAGCTTTGAACGACTGATTTCTGTCGAGCCTGGTTTTGATCCGCAGAATGTTCTGACCTTCAGGCTGCGTTTGCCGGATGCCAAATACAAAGATGCGTCGCAGACTTTCGCATTTCTTAATGATACCGCTGCCAAAGTGGCGGCTCTTCCGGGAGTGGAGCGTGTCGCGTTAGCCACAGGTTTTCCGCTTGGTCGTGCTACCGATACAACCTATCTAGTCGAGGGCCAAGCTGAGCCGTTGCCAGGCCGCACATTCAATGCTGTTCGTCAGGACGTTAGTGGCGATTACCTCGACGTGCTCCGAATTCCTCTGCTCGCGGGTCGCCATTTCAACTCTCAAGACACTGAGACAAGTCCCTTAGTAGTGATTGTGGACCGAGAGTTTGTCGCAAGGAATTTTCCAAACCAAATGCCGAGCGAAGTTGTTGGAAAGCGACTGCGATTTACAGGCGACAGCGACGGATGGCGAGAAATCGTCGGCATTGTCGGCCACGTAAAGCAAAGCGGATTGAATGAACAAGATCGTCCAGAGATTTACCGGCCACTGACTCAGATCCCACAGAAATACAAGGCAGGCTACACGCGGGCGGCTGACATGCTAGTTAAAACGACCGTCGATCCGCTGAGTCTGGTTGGTGCAATTAAAAAGGAGATCCGACTGATCGACGACGCGCAGCCAATCGCCCAAGTCCAAACGCTCGACGACAAGCTAAGTAGTTCGATGGCTCCACAGCGGCTCAATCTTTTGTTGCTCGGGATCTTTGCTTTGATTGCGCTGTCGCTTGCTTCGGCGGGTATCTACGGTGTCATGTCGTATGCGGTCACGCAACGAACGCATGAGATTGGAGTGCGAATGGCCCTGGGCGCGCAACGTCGTGATGTTTTGAAGTTGATCGTTCGTCAGGGAATGAGCCTTCTGATGATCGGCGTCGCATTTGGTTTGGCGGGTGCAATCGCGCTCACGCGATTCATGAATAGTGTGTTGTTCGATGTTACGGCGCGAGATCCACTCACCTTTGTCGGCGTGACAGTGGTGCTAACGATCGTGGCGTTGCTTGCTTGTTACATCCCGGCGCGCCGCGCAACGAAAGTCGATCCGTTGGTGGCGCTTCGATACGAATGAGGGTTTCTGAGCGTGACGCGATTGAAAAGAAAATCGTTGGTATTTTGGGATTTGAGATTTGAAAATTTTGAGGTTTGCCAATTGAGTGACGAAATTCTCTAATCTCAAATATCAAATCTCAAATGACCAATGATTCGGACCAAAGACCAAAGGGCAAAGATTTATGAATACACTTCTACAAGATCTCCGTTACGCTCTCAGGCTCATCGCGAAGGCGCCAGCTTTTACTGGTATCGCAGTGCTGGCGCTTGCTTTGGGCATTTGCGCCAACACAACGATCTTTAGCTTCATCAACGGACTGTTGCTTCGCCCCATCTCTGGTATCAACGAGCCCGATCGGTTGGTGGCTGTCTTCACCAGCGACTATAGCAGCGGACTGTACGGTGGATCCTCTTATCCCGACTACATTGATTTTCGTAATCAGGCAGATGCGTTCGAGGGCCTCGCTGCATACGAAGATACCGTGATGACTATCAGCGGCGAGACGGGTGCTGAACGTCTACGCGGTGTTTATGTAACCGGAAATTTCTTTGATGTACTTCGAGTGAAACCAACTCTAGGACGGACGCTGCAAACTGCGGATGACAATCCATCACAAAACCCATCCGTTGTAATCAGCTACTCGTTGTGGCAGCGCCACTTTCATGGCGATCCTTCCGTTATCGGACAAACGCTGAAATTAAATAATCAGCTGTATCCGGTTGCCGGCGTAACTGAACAGAGCTTCCGAGGACTTCGGTTGGGAACACCGCCAGAGTTTTGGTTGCCGATGGGTGCATTCGCAACTTACGCCTCGAGTGGCCGAGGCGATCGGGGAATTGAAATTACCGGCAGACTCAAACCTGGTGTTTCGGTTGCACAGGCACACGCGCAACTCACAACGATCGCAGCACGACTCGCGCAAGCGTATCCCAAAACGAACCTGGGTACCCTTGAGCGACCAAACGACCCGCGGCCGATGACTGTGGTTCGCGAATCTCAAGTCGATCCGTCGGTTCAAGGTGGAATTCGCTTCGTTTCGCTACTGTTGTTCGCCGCCGTTGGTCTGGTTCTGCTGATCGTTTGCGCGAATGTTGCAAACCTCATGATGGTGCGCGCGTCTGGGCGGCGACGAGAAATAGCAATTCGATTGGCACTTGGCGCACGTCGGTGGCGATTGATTCGTCAGCTAATGACCGAAAGCTTTTTGTTGGCATTGATTGGTGGCTCAATTGGTTTGGTGGCGACACAGTGGACCGCTCGTGCCCTGCCGACATTCTTTCCCGCGGAAGATGCCGCCGGACTCAATCTCAATATTGATTGGCGCGTGCTTGGGTTTACTCTCGGGGCAACGCTGCTAACCGGATTTGTGTTTGGTCTCGCTCCGGCGCTCCAGGCGACGCGGCCAAACCTCGTAACTTCTCTAAAGGAAGAAGGCACGCATAGCCAAAGAGTCAGACGTTTCGGACTTCGAAACGCCCTGGTCGTTTGCCAGTTAGCACTTTCGCTTGTGTTGCTGATCGGCGCGGCTTTGTTTGTTCGCAGTTTGCTTCACGCGATTTCATTCGATCCTGGCTTTGCCTCGCAGAATCTTTTGATTGCATCGATCGAAACACGTGGGACCAGTCTAAACAAGGAACAGGGGAGGGCGTTCTACGACTATGCCCAGCAACGCGTGCGAACGTTACCTGGCGTTCAGGCAGTGACGATGACGCGAGTCATTCCAATAAGTGGCGGTGGTCAACGGCGTGGTACCACCTTC
>DATIBJ010000252.1:0-16779 GCA_035457565.1 Pyrinomonadaceae bacterium
AATCCGGGTGCTGCTGCACCGGTACCGAGCGACTCGGGCCTTATTCCGGAGGCTCAGCCGGCGCCGCCGCCTGCTCGAAAAGAAGCAACTTCTCAAGCAACTCCTTCTGCGGACCGCGCAGCGTCGACTTCGGCTGGAAACAAAGCACCCGAAGAATCTAAAGAAGGTGAAGTTGCTGCGAAGCGAGATGAAACGCCGCCCGCTGCTCCAGTTACGGTCGTCGCGCCGGCCCCTTCGACCGGAGCCACAATCACGCAGCCGAAAACTGTCAGCCAAGCTGATCGAAACGAGCCGGCGGCGAAGAAGCAAGCTGAAGTTGTGATCGCTAATGTTCAGAACCAGAATCAGAATCAAATACAGAATCAGCAGGAGCGGAGAATATACGATCAGAGATCTGGACCGTCTGAGCCAAAGGCAGTTCAGCGTGGGCAGAAATCAAACGAGGCAGTCGGTGGAGTGAGCCGGCAGCGTGCCAAAATAGCCGAAGAACAGGAGAAAGACGCGGCACGCGATGATCGAGCGGAAACCAGAACTGTCGGTGGTCACCGATTTACAAAGCGCGGAAGCGTTTGGGTTGATGCTCTCTACGAGTCGAACAGCGCTACTACGAATGTGTCTCGTGGTTCTGAACAATATCGATCGTTGATGGGTGATGAGCCGGGTTTGCGCGCGATCGTCGACCAGCTCAGTGGAGAGATCGTTGTTGTTTGGAAGGGTCGTCCATACCGAATTAAGTAAGTCTTCATTGGTAGTGTTCTGATTTGTAGGGCGGAATTCTTGTCGGTCCTTCGAGCGCTTACTTTCACGCGAAGCGAATCACAACATAACCTCTTCATTTGCCCGCTGGGGATATTCCAACTCAAAGTGTTAAATTAGCGGACGAACTGGAGGGGCTTACCTTATGTATTGTCCGTCATGCGGCAGCGAGATCACTGTCGAATTGAAATACTGCAATCGTTGCGGCGCGAACCTTACGTGGTCGATGCCTAGTCAAACTCCTCCGGCTCCAATCAGTCTCACCATTCCGAGTCTCGTACTCGGTCTTACAGTCATAATTGGGTTAGGGATTGTATTCGGTGGTGCGACGAGTATGGCGGAGCGTGGGCTACATCCAGCAGCGATCGTTTGGATGGTGCTCTTCAGTGTCGCTGCATTGTTTGGTTGTGTAGCATTAATGATTCGCTTTTGGACCAAGCTTATGAGTTTGCAACGCGAAAGCACGTCTCAACCACAAGTCAGACCAACATTCGCCGAAAGATCAGCGCCGCCTGCGCTCCCGCCTCGAATGGAACCGGTCGGTAGCGTCACAGAAAATACTACGCGCACGTTTGCGCCGGTCTACAGTGAGCCTCCTGATCGCACAGCACGTTGACTTCCACCTACTGAGAGACTATGAACCTTTCCAAAACGCACCGGAACGTTTCGCTAGCACTTTCATTAATCCTCTTAGCTTCAACAAGCACGCCGGCTCAAACCAATCTGCGAAGGCGTGCGCCGCAAGTCGGTAGCCCGACAATTCGCAGCATCGTTCGTGAGATTGATGCGCGCAATATTGAACGGACCATTCGCCAGCTCGTGGCATTCGGCACGCGCAATACCAACTCAGAACAAAACAATCCGAACCGGGGAATTGGAGCTGCGCGAGATTGGTTATACGCAGAGCTTCTTCGCATAGCTGAGAGCTCCGGTGGGCGTATGACAGTTGAGAAACAATCGTACGAACAGCCGAAAGCTGCGAGAGTGCCTGAGCCGATAACCGTCACCAACGTTGTGGCGACATTGCATGGAACCCAAGCTGAGTCAGCCCCGCGAATGTATGTTGTGAGCGGTCATTACGATTCGATGTGCGGCAATCCAAGTGATGGCAAGTGTGACGCGCCAGGCGCAAACGACGACGCATCGGGGACTGCTGCGGTCCTCGAGATGGCCCGCGTGATGGCGAAATACAAGTTCGACGCTACGATCGTTTTTATGGCCGTTGCCGGTGAAGAGCAAGGCTTGTTGGGCTCGACACACTTTGCTGAGCAGGCGAAACAGAAGAATTGGAACATCGATGCGATGCTGACGAACGACATTGTCGGCAACACGCTCGGCGGAAATGGTGTGCGCGATCGAACAACCGTGCGCGTATTTTCGGAGGGAGTTCCGTCGAATGAGACCGCGGCGGAAGCAAACACGCGCCGCAGCGTCGGCGGCGAGAATGATTCAGCATCCAGACAGCTTGCGCGGTTCATTAAAGAAACAGCGGAACGTTATACGCCACGCATGAATGTGATGATCGTTTACAGACGCGATCGTTATGGCCGCGGAGGTGATCACATTCCGTTTCTCGAGCGTGGTTATCCGGCGGTCCGGTTTACCGAAATGAATGAAGACTTCCGTCATCAACATCAGAACATTCGAACTGACAATGGAATTATGTATGGTGATCTGCCGGAGTTTGTCGACTTCGCTTACATCGCTGATGTTGCTCGTGTGAATGCGGCGACTCTGGCGATGTTGGCGCTGGCGCCGTCGCGGCCGAAGAATGTGACCACCACAGCTCGTCAGGCATACGACACCGAGTTGAAGTGGGACGCTAACAAGGAATCAGACATCGCTGGTTATGAGATCGTGTGGCGCGACACCACGGCGCCCGTTTGGACTAACTCGAAAGCGGTCGGCAACGTGACCACGTTCACAATGAAAGGAATGTCGAAAGACAACTTCTTTTTTGGCGTTCGTGCGATAGACAAAGAAGGCAATCGAAGTTTTGTTACTTTCCCGCGACCGCAGGGACGGGGTGGCGCAGGTGCGAATCCTACGCAGCAGCGTCCGACTCCGTGATCTAACCGCCGCGCTCACTGTGCAACCTTCGTGTCTCGGTGGTGGTTTTGTTTCATGCCATTCATCAAACCACAGGCACTAGGACACGAAGGGCGCAAAGAGAGAACCCTTTTTATCAAACTATCCCCAGTCTTGCTGCGTCTAAACCATTGATGCAGCAGGCCAAGGCCTTCTAGAATCTCCCAAAACAGCGACAGTCTTAAAAGGTGCAGAGATGAGAACGTTCAATAATCTTCCGAGTCAATCGCCAAAAAGCGTGCGAGCCGCCGTGGCAGTGGTCGCTTTGGCAGCAATCCTGAGCGGCAGCGTTTCGCGCTCGTCAAGTTTTGCCGGGACGGACAAGTCTTCAAAGAAAAAACTAACGGAAGAGCAGCGCATTGTTCATGTGCTAAACAGGCTCGGCTTTGGCGCTCGTCCTGGCGATATCGAACGCGTGAAATCGATTGGTGTAGAGAATTACGTCAATCAGCAGCTGGCCCCGGATAAGATCTCTGACGCGGTCGCCGAAGATAAGGTGAAGGTTCTGACGAGCCTGACGATGAGCACTGCGGAACTTTATGAGAAATATCCTCAGCCCGGTCAGTTGCTGCGCCAATTGCAACAACGTGGAATGCTGCCAGAGAACCTCGCCGAAGCCCGCGACAATCGCACGAAAGGCGGCGCGAATTCGACGAGTGCACCAAACCCGAATCAAATGCCTGGTCAGGCCCCACAGCCTCAAGCGCCACCACAAAACCCACTCGATAACGAAAAATATCGGCAAGTTGTGCGCGACTATTACATGCAGAACGGGTTGTTGCAGCCACAACGACTATCTGCGGATCTGCAAGCGTCGAGGATCCTCCGTGCCGTTTATAGCGAGCGACAGTTGAACGAAGTGATGGTCGACTTTTGGACCAACCACTTCAACGTGTTTATGGGTAAAGGCGCCGATCGGTGGTTGTTGCCGGCTTACGACCGAGACACCATTCGTCCGAATGCAATGGGCAAGTTCGCTAACCTTTTGGAAGCCACAGCGAAGAGTCCGGCAATGCTTTTCTATCTCGACAACTTTCAGAGTGTGAGTCCGAACGCGCAACCACCCGGCGGTCAAAGACCGCGCCAACGCCAAATCTTGCGTGGACTGGAAGGAGAACAACGACGTCGAAATGCGTTGATGAACCAGGGCGTCGTACAGCCAGTGCCAAGACCGCCCACGCCCCAACAGCAGCGCCGCGGAATAAACGAAAACTACGCTCGTGAGTTGATGGAACTGCATACGATGGGTGTCGACGGTGGATATACCCAGAAAGACGTGCAGGAAGTTGCGCGTTGCTTCACAGGATGGACCATCTTCGCTCCACGCGGTGGTGCCGCTGCCGTCAGTGCCTTGATGGGTGACGCTGCACGACGCACTGCCGGCACGTTTTTCTTCAACGCGCGCGCTCACGACGATGGCGAGAAAGTTGTTTTAGGTCACAAGATTCCCAGCGGCGGCGGGATCAAAGATGGTTTGATGGTGCTCGAGATTCTCGCCCATCATCCTTCAACTGCGAAATTCATCGCCACAAAATTGGTGCATCACTTTGTTTCCGACAATCCACCGGCGTCGCTTGTGAATCGTGTTGCGGAGACATACGCGAAGACGGATGGTGATATTCGCGAGATGTTGAAGACGATCTTCTTCTCAAACGAATTCAATTCGCCAGAAGCATATCGCGCAAAGGTCAAACGTCCGTTCGAGCTTGTTATCAGCGCCATTCGGACTCTCGGCGCAGATACGAACGGCGGACCGGGCACACATCAATGGCTCCAACGAATGGGAGAACCTCTCTACGGGTATCAAACTCCGAACGGTTATTCAGATGCTGCAGAAAGTTGGGTCAACACTGGTGGCTTGCTCGAGCGCATGAACTTCGCACTTGCACTGGTGAGCAATCGCGTTCCGGGCACACGAGTAAATCTAGCGAAGCTGTCATCCAACCTGGCAACCACTGGAGAAACGGACAAGGCTAAGTTGATGGATCAGTTTCTAAACACGATTCTTGGTGGCGATATCTCTAAAGCCACTCGCGAGACTTTATTGAAACAACTCGATCAAACCGCCGTTGTGAGCATTCCTGCTCCCGGCGCAAGAGCGGAAGCGGCGCCTGACACAGGGCAAATGGAAGGGCCGGACCAGATGGCGCGCCAACGTCCGCGAATGGAAGCGACGATAAATGATCCGCTTACTAAGGTCATTGGTTTGATTCTGGGTACGCCGGAGTTTCAGCGTCAGTAAGGTTGTCGTAATCAGTACCGTTCGCGGCGGCGGATGGTCACATTCAAGATGCGAGTTTTCAGTGGCTGAGCTTGAGTCATACCATCCGCTACGAACGGTACTGAATGCCATTAATGAGGTTTGAATATGAATCGCAGATTTTTTCTTAAATCAGGTGGCCTTGCCGTCGCGAGCGTCGGTATTTCACTTTCGGCTCCTACGTTTTTGCAGCGAGCGGTTTTGGGCAATACAACGAACGGCCGCCGCAAGACGCTAATCGCGATCTTCCAACGCGGTGCAGTCGATGGCTTGAACATGGTGGTGCCTTTTGGTGAGCGTACTTACTACGATGTGCGGCCGAGTATCGCGATTCCAAAACCTGAGGATGGAAACGTTGATGCGGCGATCAGTTTAGACGGATTCTTCGGTCTGCACCCGAGCTTAAGTTCGTTCAAGCCGCTTTGGGAATCAAAGAGACTAGCGATCGTCCACGCGTCAGGTTCGCCTGACAATACTCGTTCACACTTCGATGCGCAGGACTACATGGAATCGGGCACGCCCGGCGTTAAGTCGACAAACGATGGTTGGCTTAATCGATATCTTCAGAGCAAAGCGGATCCGGAGAAGTCGTTGTTCCGTGCGGTCTCGATGACTCAACAGACACCGCGCGCCTTGCAGGGTCGCGCGCCCGCGCTGGCGATTTCTAATCTCAGTGACTTCAACATTCGAGCCGGCCGATCGTCTGCCAGTGTGCAGGGCGGGTTTGAAGAGATTTACGGACGAACGGCAAATGATTCACTTGCAGGTATGGGCCGAGAAACTTTCGAGGCCGTTAACTATTTGAAGAAGGTGAATCCTGCTCAATACAAACCTGAGAAGGGCGCCCAATATCCACGAAATCCCTTTGGCAATGCATTGCTGCAAATCGCCCAGTTGATCAAAGCGGGCGTCGGTCTGGAAATCGCTTTCACGGACATCGGCGGTTGGGACACCCACGTTAATCAGGGCAACTCGCGCGGTCAGCTCGGAAATCTGTTACAGCAATTCAGTACTGGAATCGCTGCGCTCTACACCGATCTTGGTCAGCGCATGGACGACGTTGTGATTCTCACGATGTCAGAGTTTGGTCGAACTGTGCGGGAGAATGGCAATCGCGGAACAGATCACGGCCATGCGAATGCGATGTTTGTATTAGGTAACAGTGTTAGAGGCGGAAAGATCTACGGCGAGTGGCCAGGCTTAAAGAGCGATCAGTTATATGAGGGACGCGATCTAGCACTAACCACCGACTTCCGTGATGTGTTTGGAGAGATTGCTGCTAGACACCTGGGAAGTTCGAATCTGCAGCAAGTGTTTCCTGGCTATACTCTGAACAAGTCAAGGTTCAAGGGGTTTTTGGCGTAGGGTTAGCTCGACGCAGTGTGATGAAGTCAGTACCGCCTCGCGGTAGCGGGTGGGTGCGCAGCTATCGTCAATTGTCGATTGTTGATTGCCGATTGGACCTTTCGATCAAGTGAATTGGCAATTGGCAATCCGCAATCGACAATGGCTGCGCACCCACCCGCTACCGCGAGGCGGTACTGACTTCATCACACTGCGTTGAGTGGGGTTGCAAGTCTTCGCGCTTGAGCCTCACGTCTATTCAAAATAGACTCGAAATTCCAAACTCACAACTTGAAACTAGCAACTTGAAACTCGCAACTCGTAACTTCTTCACCATCTCACCCTGCCAAACCGGTTGATGATGTAAAGCATGATGCCGGCGATGACTGAGACAGTGACCGACAAACTGAAGGCATCATTGTCACGTCCGGCCTGAACCGCATCGTAAATTGCCACTGAGGCAGTCTGGGTTTTTCCCGGAATATTCCCTGCGATCATTATCGTCACTCCAAAGTCGCCCAGTGCGCGTGCGAATGCCAGCGCTGTTGCTGCCAGGACGCCCTTCGACGCCAGTGGTAGAGTCACGCGAAAAAAGATAGAGCGAGTGTTAAGCCCCAGGGTGCGTGCGGCAGCTTCGAGCTCTGTGTTCACACCCTCAAAAGCAGCTCGAAGACTCTTGGTTACAAGTGGTAAGGCGTGGATGGTCGCTGCAATGATCGCTGCCGTAACCGTGAAGGTGAGACGAATACCGAACGTCCGGTAGAGAAAACCTCCGAACGAAGAGCGGGTGCCTAACAACACGAGCAGGTAATAGCCAAGTACAGTTGGTGGCAAGACGAGTGGAAGCGTGACGACCGCATCAATCAGGTTTCGTCCGGGAAAACGTTTCCGCGCGAGCAGCCACGCGAGAGCGCCGCCTGCAACGAGCGCGATAAAAGTGGCTGCTGCCGCCACAGCGAAAGAGAGACGGATCGGAAACCAGTCGATAAGAAGAAGAGGAGTCGGAATGGGAAAGCTCTCCGGCGAAGTGATCGATAACAAAGTCGGTGCTGCATGTTAACGCAGACTGTAGGTCGTTCCATAGGACCGTTGATGGATGACCCGTGGTTGTGTGTAATGTGTACCACAGTTTAAGTCGGCGTAACTGTCAGCAACACTCAAGCAAATCGCTCAATGTCATAGATTGCGGACGGAAGGGCGGTAAACCGCCCTTCCGTACTGCATTTATCTGAGCTTGCCACCTACTTGTAGCTTGAGCGCTGATGTTTTGTACGTTGAACGTTGAACTATGAACTCGATGTTTGAGTGTTCTGCGTCGATAATCGCAGTAGGGATTTGGACTTAGCGAATCGCAACAGCGGCAACGCTAAAACAGTTCCAATAAGGATTCCGCATAGATCCCACTGGAGATCATTCGCAGTGTCGTACTTACTCCAGATCCTTTGGCCGCCGAAATAAACCTCATCCCACAACTCAATGATCTCGTAGCAGGCGGCGATGCTGAACATCATCGTGATCGCAAATAGGGCCGCAACGCCCAATGACACGTTATGACCCAGGCGCTCCAGAGCTCGTCGTACAAGCCAGATTATTATCGGAGTGATTAGCACCTGCACGGCCATGTGTGAGAACTCATCGTACTGCATTGGACCAAACTTTCGGCCATACATGTGAAAGTAGTTTCCCAATGCATCAACCTGCAGCGCTGCAAACACAAGCACCAAAAAGGTCGCAGGTATCATGAGCGCGTGCCGGGCTCGCACATAAATGTAAAAGACTGTTAGAAACACCAGGCCAAAGATGCAGTTGATGGCGAGCGAGAGATAGCACATCTTTAGTAGGAACGCGGCGCCTACAGTTAGTAACAACAACACGAGTGGTAGTTCGAATCTTCTTAAAAGGGTCATCGAGTCAAGGCCTTTTCTGGATGCACTGGTTCTAAGCACCCTCCAGCCTTACAATCTGCGCTGCTTATGCCCAGGCTCAAAATCAAGACTCTCCATTACGAGTCTCTGCCTTCGACAAACACCGAAGTAGCCCGACTCGCGACCGAAGGTGCCGCAGAAGGGCTTGCGCTCGTTGCGGATGAGCAAACGGCGGGCCGGGGACGTTTGCAGCGAATCTGGTCATCACCGAGGGGCGCAGGGTTGTACTTTAGTATCCTGCTCCGACCGGCAATGCCGCTAAATTTGTGGCCTTTAATCACTTTCATGGCGGCGCTGGCCACGGGCGATGCGCTAGTCGATGCAGTGGGATTGCAGACGGAGATTAAGTGGCCCAACGATCTTCTTGCAGGTGAACGAAAAATCTGCGGCATCCTGTCGGAAACTGTCGACACTCCTGTGGGCCGGTCAGTCGTAGTTGGTATTGGTATAAATCTTACGGCCCGGAGTTATCCTCCGGATTTGACCGGCGTGGCCACGTCTGTCGAGGAGGAGACAAAGCGCCCTGCGGACCGGGACTTATTGCTGACGTCGCTAAAGACCGCTATCGCGAACTGGTACGAACAACTGCTCGGGGCGGATGGCCAGGTCAAAATACTTCAGGCGTGGATTGCGCGATCGTCTTACGCGAACGGACGGCTTGTCGATGTCGTAAACGGGGATGAGACATTTCGCGGCATTACGCGCGGCGTAGAACTGGATGGAGCACTGCGCGTCGAGACTGAAGCGAATGAGATTCGCACTGTGCGCGCAGGAGACGTGGTGAACGTCAGATCAGCTAATTGAACGAAGTATGATGCAACGAAAAAGAATCGTTCTAAGTACCTTTGGCTCTTTGGGAGATATCCATCCTTACATGGCGATTGCTCAAAAGCTCAAAGCACGTGGGCACGAAGCGATAATCGCTACGATGGAGTTCTACCGCGAAAAGATTTTGCACGCAGGTTTGGGCTTCGCCCCGGTTAGGCCAAACATTCCCGGTCCGAAGGAACAGAATGCCCAGCTGATCGAACGGATCATGGCGCCGCGCACCGGACCAAAATTTCTGATGGAGGATGTGATCTTTCCGGGTGTTCGTGACGGATACGAGGATCTTTTAAGAGCAGTGTCCGGCGCAGACCTGCTGGTGACTCATCCGGCAGCTCCTGCTGGCCCACTGGTCGGGCACAAAACTGGAATGTTGTGGATATCGACGGTGCTCGCGCCAATGTCTTTCTTTTCTCATTTCGATCCTCCTGTGCCCCCTTTCTTCCCGTGGCTAAGTAACCTTCGCGCCCTGGGGCCGGGCTTTATGAAGTTCTTCCATGGCGTGATGAAGCAGGCATTCAAAGCTGAGCAGGTGACTGCGGTGCGTGATGAGCTTTCAATTGCTGACTATGGTAACCCCATGTTCGATGGCCAACATTCACCGACACTTGCACTCGCCCTGTTTTCCGAACTATTCGCGTCGCGTCAGCCGGATTGGCCGAAGCAAGCGCGCGTGACCGGCTTCTGCTTTTACGACGAAAAGGATCAGCCACCGATCAGTCGCGAGCTAGCTGAGTTTCTTGATAACGGCCAGCCTCCGATCGTCTTCACCTTGGGCTCCTCCGCCGTTTGGATCGCGCGCGACTTCTTCTCAGAGAGCATCAAGGCAGCACAAGCACTGAACCGACGAGCCGTGTTATTAATCGGAGACGAACGGAATCGCCCCGACACGTTACCGAACGACATGATTGCTATCGATTATGCGCCTTATCACAATGTGTTTTCTCACGCCTGCGCAGTGGTCCATCATGGAGGAGTAGGCACGACGTCGCATGGACTTCGGGGCGGCGCACCAACGTTGATTGTCCCCTTCGCTTTCGATCAACCAGACAACGCCGAACACGCGCGACGTCTTGGCACGAGCCGAACCTTGTATCGGAAGAAATATAATGCTCGATCTGCGGCGCGGGAACTAGACGCGCTGCTGTCTGATTCTTTGTACGCCCAGCGCGCGTCGTGCGTAGGCGAAAGACTGAAAGAGGAAGACGGTCCCGGTCGCGCTGCCGAGCTCATGGAACAGATAATGTCAGATAAGCTGAAGCCAGTTGAGGAGCCCGCTTATGCTTTTGGTAATTGATGTTGGCAACACCAACACATCACTGGGCGTTTTTCGAGACGCCGAGTTGTTGGCGCACTGGCGCCTAACAACGAACCCTGCACGCACTGTCGATGAATACGGCGTGCACGCTCGGAATCTTTTCGCGCTCGCGCAGATGGATTTCAAAGCGATCGATGCGATCGCTATTGCCTCAGTCGTGCCGCCCCTCAACTACACGTTGCGAAGAATGGCGGAGGTCTACTTTCACCTGACGCCCTTGTTTGTCGATCACACCAGCAACACCGGCTTGAAGATTCTGTACCAACCGCCTTCAGACGTGGGCGCAGATCGGATTGTCGACGCGGTCGCAGCAATTGAAAAGTATGGTGCACCATGCATTGTCGTCGACTTCGGAACCGCAACGACCTTCAACGCTATCAACGAACGGCGCGAGTATCTCGGCGGCGTGATCACTCCAGGCATCCTAATCTCCAGCGAAGCGCTCTTTGCCCGCACGTCGAAGTTACCGCGCGTCGATATTCGACGGCCTGACAAGGTGGTCGGTACCTCCACAGTCGAGGCGATGCAAGCAGGTCTTTACTATGGATATGCGGGGCTCGTCGATGGCGTACTGGAAAGAATGATTGAAGAGGTTGGGAGCAAGCCTCGCGTGATTGCGACGGGCGGTTTGGCGCCATTGATTGCGACAGCCTCACGATTCATAAAAAAGGTCGACGACACTTTGACGCTTGAAGGTTTGCGTCTTGTTCATGAGCGAGTCCGAATGTCCGATAAACTTTAATTTGTCGTCGACTTTCAAAACCATCAATTCCGTCGAAGCTAGATCGCTGTGTGCCTCGACGACAAACTATAAAGTTTATCGAACATGAACTACTTCAACTATTTCACCGAGATTGAAGACACATTTGTCAGACGACGCGGCAAACATCTCTTTCTCAGCCCGATGGATTGGGCACTGATGGAGAGTTGGAAACAGCGCGACATTCCTCTGCATCTGGTCCTGCGTTCGATTGAACGCGCTTTCGATTCGTTTGAAGCGCGACCGCGAAAGCGTTCGGTTAAATCGCTCTTGTACTGCCAGGAAGAAGTCGAAGCGCAATTTGCTGAATGGCTTGAGTCGAGAGTTGGAGCGAATGAGTCATCGGAGGAGCGGGATGATGACTCGGCGAAACATTTTTCGACCACGGCGATTGAGACGCACCTCCGCGAAAAGAAAAAGATTTTGCAGCATCTGGTGAACTCTGTGGATAATGCGGAGCTCTCGGAGACGTTAGGACGAGCGATCGATCGGTTGTCGGAATTAGAAACCGACGTGGCGAACACTACCGCACTTGATGCCCGGCGGCTTGAAGATTCGTTGACAGGAGTGGACCGAATGCTCGGCGATGCGTTGGTTTCGCAGCAGCATGAGCAAGTCAAAGTGCTCGCTGAGGAAATCAAGACGCAATTGAAGCCTTATCGGAGCCAGATGGACCAATCTGCTTATAAACAGACCTTCAATAATCTGCTTTTGAAGCAGATCCGCGAGAAGTCGGGTATACCGCGGTTGAGTTTGTTTTATCTGTGAACCCGATACACCGATTGCGATTTCGGAATTCGGAATTCGCATTTTCTGTCAAACACGAAATCCGCATTCGGAAATAGAAATCTGTGTAATCTGTGGAAATCGGTGGACCTGCTTTGTGACCTCCGGAAACTGAGGAGCGAATTCCTATGGCTGAAATGACAATCAAACGCTTCGGTGTATTTTCAGTCGCGAAGATGCAATCACTGGTGATGTTTGTGATCGGACTAGTGATTGGGGTCATCTACGGACTGATTTTCATGATCTTCGGCGCCGCCATTACAGCAATGGCGCCGAGAGGTGAAGGTCAGGCGGCTGGCGGCATCAGCACAGTGATTATCGGGCTCGTGTTCATGATTGCGTTTCCGATCATCTACGCGATTGTCGGATTTATCATCGGCTGCATCTGGGCGCTGGTCTACAACCTTGCTGCCGGTGTCGTGGGCGGAATCAAGTTCGAATTGGAAAGCGTGAATCCGGGATACACTCCGCCACCACCGCCGCAGCAGCAATGGGGTTATCAGCAGCACCCAGCGCAATAGGAATACCACCAACGGCAGTTGGTGGATTGTTCAAGTCCGATCTACTCGCGCGATGCCCGAGACGCCGACGCGCCGCGAACGAACTTGAACAATAAAACTCTACTCAATGCGCGGCGCGTGCGTGTTTTTTATCCGGTGTGTGTAGGTTGGACTTGAAATGATCCCCCAACTGCCGTTGGGGGTATTTGCCGTTAGGTACATGATGGACCATCTGAGATGAGCAAGGAGTTTGTAGTTGATGTCGAGAGACTTCTACCCGGAGGTCTTGGCCTTGCTCACGAAGCGGGGAAGACGATTTTTGTTTCTCTGGCTGCTCCTGGTGATCGAGTCCGCATCACAATCGACCGGGAACAAGGGAACGTTTCATTTGCGTCAATACGAGAGATTGTCACGCCTTCACCGCTGCGAATTGAACCTCCTTGTCCGTACTTCGGTCGTTGCGGTGGATGTGACTTTCAACAACTCACGTACGAAGCGCAACTCATCTCAAAAGCCGAAATCATTCGCGATTGTCTGCGCCGGATTGCCGGTTTGAAGAGCTTGCCTGATTTCGACGTGCAGCCGTCGAAAGAATGGCGCTACAGAAGCCGAGCAGTTTGGCAGCTCGATCGAAATGAAGAAACGATTGGCTACTATGAACGAGGATCCCGCAATGTTTGTGATGTAGTCGATTGTGCAGTTCTCGCACCCGAGTTGCAGCACACGCTCGAACGAATACGACGAACTCCCTGGCAGTCAATTCCTCCAGACCTGAAACACCTCCAAGCACTCACCGGAGACAATGATGTGTCAGTATCGCCGGAGTTTGCCGAATTCCGCACCGTTGAACTTGCGTTGAATGTCGGCGAGGAGGTGTACACGTTCAATGCCGAAGCCTTCTTTCAAATCAATCAGGAGCTGCTTGGACCATTGATGAGCTTTGCCCTTCGTGATGCGCAGGGCCAAAGCGCACTTGATCTATATTGCGGCGTTGGCTTGTTCACTCTGCCGCTTGCACGAAGTTTTAAGCAGGTGTTTGGCGTCGAGTCGAATTCGGTTGCGACGCGTTTCGCGCGTCGAAACGTCCAACGAGCCGGGCTCGAGAATGCGAGGATCATCACGGCAACAGTCAGTGAATGGATAACAACGGCGACGGTGGCGGACGGTCGATGCAACTTTGTTTTGTTGGACCCGCCGAGAGCTGGAGCAGAGTCAGCCGTGATCAAGGGAATCCTAAAGCTGGAACCGAGTCAGATATCGTATGTGTCGTGTGATCCGGCGACGCTCGCGCGCGATTTGAAGAAGCTACTTGCCGGTGGCTATGAAATCGACTCGCTGACGGCTTTCGACATGTTTCCTCAAACACATCATGTGGAGACCGTAGTGCGATTGAACCGGCGTGCGGTCAACGACGTCACCGTCGCCGTTCGGAACGGCGTTGCTGCCTGACTTTTGAGATTAGCCACCTTCTGGTTGTTGATACAGCCCAATGATGTTTCCCGCGGGATCTCGAAACCTCGCGGTTATCTCAGGTGCGTCTGCTCCAATGGGCTGCACCACTTGGCCTCCCTCAGCGATAATCTTATCGACCGTTTCCGCTGCGTTGTCGACCATGATGTAGAGCAACATGCCAACTTGTGTTGAAGGCGATCGACCAGTCACCCACGTTCCGCTGACTTCGCCGACGCCGTCATCGAACGCGATTGAACCATCACCACGTCGCCTGGTGTGCCAGCCGAAGACCTTTTCGTAGAACTCAACTGAACGAGCGATATCAGTTCCAGGAATTTCGAGATAGCAGATTTTTCCGTTACCGGTTGTCGGTGGCATTGATTTCTCCCCTGCTCTTTAAGAACTCACATCATACGCGCATCTAGTGGCAACACAGTCAGTACCGTTCGCGGTAGCGAATGGGTGCGAAGCTTTGGTCCTTTTAGTAGCTATCAACCGGGAAGGTCTCGCGCATGTCACTGCGTTCCACGGACGACTTGGCTTCGCACCCATCCGCTACCGCGGACGGTACTGACTGTGTTGCGGGCCAATTAAAATCGGCGATGCCTTCACTCTGGGGGCCAGCGATAGTTCTTCGACCAATTTAAAAACTCATTCACTCGATTAGCATTCTTGTCTAACCATTCGCTGACGCCCGGGTAGTCGCTTGTCTGACTAATGTAATATCCAAATGGCTCGACGTAGTTTCTCTTTTTCAGCTCAACAAAATAAGGAACGTAGTACCTGAAGGTGAACTTTGACTTGTCGCCCTTTCCTTCATTTTCAGCCATTAGCGACAGTACCACTTCGAGTTGATCCACAAACTTCTGGACTTCAGACTTCGATTTGTTCTTCTCTGTCATTGCAGCGGCGCCGCTTATGCCAAGTATGAGATCGATAGAACCAAAATCGCCTTCATCTTTGTTTGTTTGGAAATCGACAAAGATATCAATCTGACCCGGATTCTTACCTTCTTTCACTCGTCCCTTGAATATCTCTTGCAGCAGGTTAAATGCTGTAACTGATCGATTTGTGCGGGGTTCGAGTATGAGGAATCGGGCGGCGGCAAATATCGCGGGAGTTTTGTAATGCGTTTTATACCAAATCGTGGCCAACAGGACATGACTGCTCGGATGATTCGGATTGGAGAACACGGCCTTCTTCAGAGATTTCTTCGCCTCCTCCGTGTTGCTCATGTTGTTGTAAGTGACACCCAAATTGTAATGCAGAAGGTAATCATTGGGTTTCAGCTTAAGAGCTTTCTTGTAAAGCTCGACGGCCTTTTTCGGCTCCCCCAATTCATCCAGGTTGTTTCCAATGAGCAGGTAGAAACCCGTCACTTCCTCCGACTGATATTGGGCGCCCTTCAGTGCTGTCTCCAGACTCTTTTTATATTCCTTCTTAGCCGATTGGGAAAAGGCTAGTTCATAAAGCGCCAGTACGTTATCGGGATTCTCCTTAAGCACGGCTTCATACTTCGCTATAGCACCGTCATAATCACCTCGGTCATGCAGGGCGACACCTTCTCGGATTCGTTGCGTTTGACTTTCTGTGCCAGGAACTGGAACAAGTTTTGGAGAGTCGATTTGTTGAGCTGCGACCGTCGTTAACAGAAATAGTATTAATAGAATGGAGTAAACAGGTCGTTCGGCCATTTTGTCCTCGTGATTGGTGGAGTTGGTTGTGAAGGATGTTTATCAGTTGGGTTTATTGGGTTCCATCTTTGTCATGGTGACTGTGATCACCGTGGGGTCTCCCTCTGTTCGTGAATATGAGACATGGTAACCGGCCTTGGGATACTTGATGAGCTTGTACAAACTGCCGCTGAGTTGTGGCTCAATTTCGACACCAAGAATGTTCTTCGCTGTTGGTGCATCACTCGATTTGAAATAGGTGACTGAAATCGAGGTGGTCGTACCTAACGCGTCGTACCACACCGTCGCCGTTTCGTCTTCTGAAAACTGATAGAAGTCCTGCGCTGCACTTTTGTCTGCGGGCTCGCCGAGTTTCTTACGCACCTCATCGGCAGTCATACCGATGCTGACCCCTTTGTAGTTGGTGTAGACGGGTTTCTCTTCGCTTTGGGTTCGCGAAGAAACAATCGATGAGTGAACCCCAAATTGTAAGCTCACGAGTAGCACTACCAGGATTGAGCGTGCGAAACGTGTCGGGGAACAACGCATCTTCTTACACAGATAATATGAATCGTTTGGTACCAGGTGTGAAATCAGCCGCTAGCATATACACGCAAACGGTGCGTTGCGACAAGGGTTATAGGACTCACTCAGGTTTGTCGCATAGTTCAAGGTGGATATCATCAAGCCTCAAGGGCACTGAAGTAACTCAAACAGTCGTATAGGCAGTAGGAAGCGTGACTTGCCCTCCTTCAAGTTGCAGAACCTTCAGCTCAAGCTGAATTGAGCGACGTCCAAAAAGATCAGCACTCAAGCTTCATCGAAATAACTCAAGCTGCCATGAACGCAGTCAGGAAGGGCGGTTTACCCCCGGTGCGCCGGAACAGACCGGCAAGTTGTAGTGAATGAAAGAGTCATACGCTAAAGGTTTAGCCAACCATAGCGACCTCGAGTCATGCGATGGATGGAGCAATCCATTAGTCGAAGCGTTGACAGAGGGAACTGTCGGCTGGGTATTGAGCTGCGAAAAACCGCAAGTCCAAGATGCCGACCTAGTCGGGGGATGGGGAAGGCAACAATCAATGCACCGCA